>CAZBCH010000287.1:0-35161 GCA_964490235.1 uncultured Flavobacteriaceae bacterium
ATGTGAATTTCAAATTACATTACGGAGATCTTACAGATACTACCAACCTCACTAGAATCATCAAAGAAACTCAGCCAGACGAGATTTATAACCTCGCAGCGATGTCACACGTTCAAGTTTCTTTTGAAATGCCAGAATACACTGCAAATGCTGATGGTATAGGTGCATTACGTATTCTAGAATCTGTACGCTTGCTAGGAATGGAAAAGAAGACTAAAGTCTATCAAGCTTCAACATCAGAATTGTATGGTAAGGTGCAAGAGATTCCACAATCAGAAACCACACCATTCTATCCACGCAGTCCTTATGCTGTCGCAAAAATGTACGCTTACTGGGCAACAGTAAATTACCGTGAAGCCTATGGCATGTTTGCTTGTAATGGGATTCTTTTTAACCATGAATCTCCAGTACGTGGTGAAACATTTGTAACCAGAAAAATTACACGTGCGACTTCTAAAATCGTGAAAGGACTTCAAGACAAAGTGTATTTAGGTAACCTAGATGCTAAAAGAGATTGGGGACATGCTAAAGATTATGTGCGCATGATGTGGATGATCCTACAACACGATGAGCCAGAAGATTGGGTTATCGCTACAGGAACGACGACTAGCGTGCGTGATTTTGTACGTATGGCTTTTCAGTACGTAGGTATAGAACTAGAATTTAATGGTGAAGGCGTGGATGAGAAAGGAACCGTAAAGTCGTGCTCAAATCCCGATTATCAGCTAGAAATAGGAAAAGAAGTAGTAGCGGTAGATCCTCGATATTTCCGTCCTACAGAGGTAGATTTATTAATCGGTGACCCTACTAAAGCCAAAGAAAAACTAGGTTGGGTTCCAGAGATCGCACTTCAAGAACTCGTTAATGACATGATGAAAAGTGATTTACACTTAATGTCTCGAGAAGAATATTTAAAAAGTGGTGGTTATAGAATTAACAACTACTTTGAATAATTAAAACCACTATTTCTGTGATAAAAATGGTCTAATAACATAACACGTTAAAAATGAAGTGTGGCGTAGGGATAAGCAAAAATCGTTTTAGTTCAGATATTATGTATTATAGGAAATATTAGTTTTATTCTTGAAGAATTTAAATATCTAGAAACTTTCTTTTTGCGCCGTTGCAAACAAAATTTTTAGTGTTAGGTTCTTAAGCCTTGATTTTTTTGTTTCGTTTTTTTATTAAGAAAAAAATGAAAGGACAAGTTTTAAAACGAATGATTTTAAACTTTGAGTTACTTAATTAGTGCAGGAAAAAATGAATAAAGATTCAAAAATATACGTCGCTGGACATCGCGGACTTGTAGGAAGCGCCATCGTTAGTGAGTTAAAAAAATTAGGTTACACTAATTTTGTTCTGAAAACTCACAAAGAGCTAGATCTTACAAATCAACAAGCCACAGCCGATTTTTTTGTAACTGAAAAGCCAGAATATGTTTTTCTTGCCGCGGCGAGTGTAGGTGGTATCGTGGCAAACAACACCTATCGAGCAGATTTTATTTATAAAAACCTCATGATTCAAAATAACGTGATCCATCATAGTTATTTGAATGGTGTGAAAAAATTATTGTTTCTAGGTAGCACCTGCATCTATCCCAAAATGGCACCACAACCTATGCCAGAGGACAGTTTACTTACCGGTCCACTAGAATATACTAACGAGCCTTATGCGGTAGCAAAAATCGCTGGTATCAAAATGTGCGAGAGCTATAACTTGCAGTATGGCACCAATTTTATCTCTGTAATGCCTACTAACTTGTATGGTCCTAACGATAACTTTGATTTAGAGAAATCTCATGTACTGCCAGCGCTAATTCGTAAAATGCACCTAGGTAAATTATTAATGGATGGTAATGAGCAGGCATTAATGGAGGATTTAGGTGTTGATGATATCGCTTTCGCGAAAGCGGAATTACACAAACACGGTATCACAGAAAAAGGCATCGCTTTATGGGGAACTGGCTCACCAAAACGTGAGTTTCTATGGTCACATGACATGGCAAAAGCCTGCGTGTACTTGATGGAAAACAAAGATTTTGCTGATGTAAAAGGAACAGATAAAGACATTAGAAATACACATCTCAATATAGGAACCGGAGAAGATATAGCTATAAAAGACCTCGCAGAACTGATTAAAAAAACGGTAGGATATCAAGGCAAACTTGATTGGGACGCCACAAAACCAGACGGCACACCACGTAAATTGACTGACGTTTCAAAACTTCATGAATTAGGTTGGAAACATGAAATAGATCTTGAAAAAGGTGTGAAGATGATGTATGAGGCTTATTTGAAGATTTAAGCGCACTAAAACGCTTATTTTAGCGTTGATCAAGGCAACCCAACCATTTACATGAGTAGATTTTCTAAAAAACTTTCTGGAGAAGAAAAAACCGTTGCTAAGAATTATGGGGCTTTAACTGTTTTACAGGCATTAAATTATATTCTTCCATTTTTAATTATTCCGTTTTTAGAGCGTACTTTAGAATTAGAACGTTTTGGTTTAGTTATGAAAGCCCAATATTTGATGGCTATATGTGTCGCTGCTGCTGATTTTGGTTTTACAACAACAGCTACAAGAGAAATATCTATTCTAAAGTCTCAAAATGAGGATTATTCAGACATTTATTTCAAAGTGTTTTGGGCTCGTATCTTTCTTTTACTTGTCATATTTATTTTAATGATTTCATTTGTTTTTGCAATTCCAAGATTTAGAATAGAATGGGAAGTATATATATTGAGTTACGGATTTGTAATAGGTCATACCATTTTAGGAGATTGGTTTTTTCAAGGTATAGAAAGGATGCGTTTAATTACTATAGTTAACGCTCTTTCTAAAATTCTCTTAACAGTACTCTTATTTGTATTTGTTTCTTCTCCCGAAGACTATATCATGGTTCCTATCTTTAATTCTACAGGTTATCTACTTGCTGGTTTTTTAATGTTATTTATAAGTTTAAGGTATGTTAAATGGAGAAAGCCTAATTTTAAGGGGTCTTCACAGTTTTTTAAAGAAAGTTTTCAGATTTTCATTTCTGATATTTCAGGGCAGTTAATTTTTGCTGCAAATGGATTAGTCTTAAGTTTATTTGCGAGTGATAGTATAGTAGGTATATTTAGTGCTTTTGATAAATTAATGATAGCAGCTAAGAAAATGTATTTACCTTTTTATCAAGCTATGTATCCATATATGTCTAGAAAATCTCAATCAGAGAAGAATAAAATGATGAGAAAATTAATACCGGCAGTTGCATTAGTCGGTATTGTAGGAATGCTAGCTATTATTTTCTTTGGTGGTTGGGCTGTAGATTTCCTCTTCGAAGACAAAGCTTTATTTGAAAATGTTTATTTGTTGCAATGGATGAGCCTCATAGCATTTTTTACAGGGTTAAGTTTACTATTTACAAACCTTTATGCACCATCTAAAAAGTTGTTTAAAGATCGCATGCAAGTGATGGTTATAGCTACAATATTCAATCTATCTTTAGGGTTCGCAATTGTACCTTATTTTGGCTTACAAGGAACAGTATTAACAGCAATAACAACAGAAATATTTATGTTTATTACATCACTATATTTTTACAAAAGAGATTTAATAAATAGTAATGTATAATTTTTTTACACTTATAAAAGATTCAATGTTTTAAATGATTCTAAGAAACATTTTTATATTCGTTTATCTGATTACGATAATATTATTGTTTGCCACGTTCGAAGCGTCTTTAGAATTATGGTTGGCATTTTTTGGCAATGCGATTTTACTTACCTCAATTACATATTATCATATTTTCATTGAGAAGACTTATAGCCCCTTTTTAAGTGCTTATATTGTTTTCAGCTTTTTGTTTTTTTTATTTGCTCCTGTAACTCAGGCAAATGTTTTAGCACCTTTAGAAAATGGTGTTTTTGAGCATAAGTTCCCATATAAAGAAGATCTTTTTCTTAAAGCAAATGGATTAGTAGCAATTTTTCACTCCACCTTTTTTATCTTTTATGTAGGGATTAAAAGTTTAATAAAAACTAAGAAGCAAGTGTTTAAATCTGTGCCGCCTAAACATTCTATTGTATTACGCAACCTTTTGTTAATAGTTTTCTTGTCACTACTTATTGTAGTCATATCGTATTCATTCATTGTTGAAGAACTTGCAAGGCCAGAGTGGATGGTTTCAACTTATTCACCGGGATATCAACTGATACAAAAAAAAATATTATTCATAATTCCTTTGTCTGGAGTAGTGCTTAGCAAGTATTTATTTGATAGAAAAGGAATTTCGACACAGACATGGATACTTAATTTAATTCTATGTACTCTATTGATCACTCTATTATTTTATTTTAAAAATCCACTTGTAGAGAAAAGAAACGCTTTAGGTCCAATCTATTTCTTACTGATATTTTTATTTTTTCCTAAATTACTTAACAGTAATGTAAAGACTAGTCTTACCTTGTTTATAGTAATGATTATATTTTTTCCACTCGCTCAAATTTTAACTCATTCGGATTATGGTATTTCAGAAATGTTAGAAAACCCAAAGCTTTTTTCAAATGTGTTAGATAAAGGAGCTCTTAGTAAGGGATTTATGTCTATGAATTATGATGCTTTTTGTAACATAGGTATCGTGATAGAAATTATAGAAAAAGAAGGTTACTTTTATGGCTTTCAATTAATGAGTGCTTTATTATTTTTCATTCCTAGAAGTTTATGGCCGGGCAAACCAGATGCTTCAGGTTTAGTAGTTGGTAATCATTTGAAAGCAGAGTATGGTTTTAATTTCACAAACCTTTCTAATCCTATGGTCAGTGAGGGATATATGAATTTTGGTTTGTTAGGTGTATTTTTTATGGCTATAGTTTTAGCGGCTTCAATTGTGTTTTTCATTACTTGGTTACGAAGTTCGGATGTTTTAAAAAGAGCCGTCGCTTTTTATTTTGCTATACATTTGTTATTCCTATTACGTGGAGATTTTACTAATGGATTTAGCTATTTTATTGGTATTTTCATAGGTCTATATGTGATTCCTAAGTTTATGATTAGAATATCAAGTTTCATTTTAGATAAGAAAATATGGGTTTTCAGCAAAAGCTAGCGCTTTACTTGCCACAATTTATATATAGCTGTTGCGCATTAATGTTTTTGATGCCTATTATCCCTCGCGGTTTCAGACCTATTGTAATAGGGCTTTTATTATTTGGTGCTATAATCAGTGCTGTAATTAATAAGGAACCATTTAAATGGAGTAATTTTATTTTAAATTCTTCATTATTAGTCATATATGTTATTAGCCTTTCTTATACTGATGATCTTGATTATGGATTTCGTAAAATAGGTACAAGCTCTGGCATTTTAATATTTCCTTTAATATTTTCTCTCATGAGTAAAGAGTGTATAAAATATATACTAGAAAGAAGATATAGGCTCATGTGGTTATTCATTATCGCAACCGTTTTACTATGTGTAGGTGCTTTTATTAAATTCATGACTCAATTTAGTTTTAATGATACTATCTTACATTACGTAAATATTATTAGGTCAGATATTTATGGATGGAAAATACATCCTATATATCTAAGTATGCATATAGGTATATCGATGATCTTTTCTTTATTTCTTTTAAAAAATGGTACGGATTTAAAGAAAACTGTTGCTTTAATTATTTTGAATGCTGTCATGATCTTTTTTTTAATGGTAATGATTAAAAAAGGTCCTATCATCGCATTTATTTTAGTTATGGCTTTCCTTACACTAGTTTTCAGAAACAGAAAGTTATATATAGTAAGTGCCATTGCAGCTGCTTCTATCATAGGAACTATCATAGTAAGCCCTAAGGTACAAGCAAGGTTTTCTGAATTATTACAAGTTCAAAATTCTGATCATGAAATGACTAATTCAACAAATATTAGATATTCTATTTATCAGTGCGCAGTTAAAATTCTACCTAAGGCAGGAATTTTAGGTTATGGAATAGGAGACGGAAAAGATGAACTAATTAAATGCTATGAAGAAGATGCAGGTTTCCTAGCTGCTAATAGATACAATTCACACAATCAATATTTGGGTATTATTCTTTATGTCGGTTATTTTGGTTTAGTTCTCTTTTCTTTATTTTTATTGTATCACCTTTTACGAGCATTTTCTAGAAAGAACTATTTACTTGTGTCGATAATGTTATTTTATTGTATAGTTATGTTTTCAGAGAATATATTAGAACGTGAGAATGGTGTTTTGTTCTTTACTTTTTTCATTAATCTATTTATAACTTTAGATTGGAACTTTAAGAACAAAAGAGAAACAGAAAATTTAAGAGAATAGATTAAGGAAACTATGAAGAAATTATTAGTTGTAGGACCATTTCCATATCCAATTACCGGTGTAAGTTTAGGTACACAAATAGTTTATGATAAATTTTATGAAAAGCCTGAATACAGGGTTCAAAAAGTAAATACAAGTTACTCTAAATTTGATGAGAAAATAGGATCTTTAAGTTTTCACAAAGTTTTTTTCTACTTAAGGCTTCAGGTCTATTTTTTTAAAGTTTTTAGCAACGATATTATATATATAACTATAGGGCAAACTTTTTATGGTGTTATCAAATACGCTTTATACATACTAGCTGCAAAAATTTCAAAAAAACAACTAGTAATTCACATCCACGGAAATTTTTTAGGTATTAATTATAGAGAGAAACTTACAGGGATTAAAAAGAAAATATTTCATTATTTAATGTCAAAAACAGATAAAGGAATTGTTTCATCAGATTCTTTAAAACCAAATTTCACCTCTTTTTTACCAGATCATAAAATCTATAGTTTGAAGAACTTTACGATTGATGAATTATTTGTTTCTGACGAGATGATTAGTAAAAAGGATTATGACTCTATAAAAATAGTGTATCTAAGCAACTTGATGCTTGAAAAGGGAATTTTTGAGTTGCTCGAAGCATTGGTTGTTTTAGAAGAAAAAGGAATTCCTTATGAAGCTCGTATTGCAGGGAATATAGCTCTTGAGAATAGAGATCGTGTATTATCGCTTTTTGATAAACTTAATAGCGCTAGTTATATCGGAACTGTGAATGTAAATCAAAAAAAAGATTTGCTTCTTTGGTCAAACGTTTTCATTTTGCCTACATTTTATACCATGGAAGCACAGCCATTTGCCATCTTAGAATCTATGGCGACAGGTAATATGGTTGTTACAACACCTCACGCTGGAATACCGGATATTTTTGAAAATAATATTAATGGCTTATATGTGGATAAGAAAAGTGTTGAAAGTATTGTCAAAGTTATAGAGTTTATCGATAAAGATATAAGTATTATAAAAAAGTTTGGTACTCATAATATTCAAGAAGCGAGATCAAAATATAGGATTCCAAACTTCATTTCTGAATTAGAAAAGATTTTTAATGCCTAAAGTACAATAACAAATTTATTACAATTAGTAAAGTGTTTTTAAAACATATCAAATGAGAAATCCATTATTTTTTCTAGTCGGCATTTTTCTTTTTAGCTCTTGTTCTAATTCCTTAGATAAATATCTTTTTCCAGAAATTACTCCATCAGAAAGCTTAATTATAGAACTAAAAAACTCTCGTAATCTTATAAAAAAGATAGAGAAGTCTTCAATAAAAAAATCTTTTAAAATTCAATTTCACGGTCAGTCCATTGTAAAAGGAATCAAAGAAAAACGTATTAAAGAAATATTAGCTAAAACTTTCAAAACGGTAGATTTTGAGATTGTAAACACTGCACGAAGTGGTTTTCAAGTTCCACAATTATTACCCTTAATAGAAGAAGATGTTTACCCTCAAAATGCCAACTTACTTTTTTTTCATGCATATGGCGGTACAGAAACAGGTGAGTTAGATCAGTTTCTAAAGAATTTAAAAAATAATTTTGAAGGAGATGTAATTATTTTTAATCACCACCTTTCCTTTTCAGAAGATTTAATCCATAATAAAGAACTCACAGATCTTGAAAATCGAACATCCATACAAATGTTTGAATTAGCTGAGAAATATGACTTTGGCTTTATAGATTTGAGATATGAATGGCACAGGTTTTTAAGCTTAAATAAACAAGTCTCACCATCTGATCTACTAAGAGACCATGTTCACCCTAATAAAGACGGGAAATTGATTCTAGAGAGTATTTTAATGAGTCACTTTATAAAAGCCATTAATTATAAATCATAGATTTTATTTAGATAGAGAAAGGAAAAAAATCTATAAAATGAACTTTTCTGGTTGTTTTACATTTACTTAAAAAAACCTGTTTTATTATAATGAGAATTTACAACAACGGCTGTTATCATCAAAATACTAGGATAGCATTGTAGAATGAGACGATCTAGGGCAGTGTCTAGATGCCAATTAATATCAAATGGAGTTATGACAAAAAAGGTACAGTATGCTATAAATATAGCGCCTATTATTAATAACGGTAATTCTTTTATCGCTTTTCTTTTTAGAAATAACAGGCAAATAAACACACAGATAGGAATTAATGCAAACTCAAAATTAATTAAACTCTCTAGTTTTTTAAGAATTATTTCATATCTCAAAGGGTCTTTTATATACAGAAGAAGTTGATCATAAGATGTAGTAGATAGGTCACTTTTCTCGGTATAGAAATAACCGTAGGATAAATGAAGTAAAAACAAAGGCACTGCTCCATAACAATAATTTAAGAAGACTCTTATGTTTTTAATGTTATTAATAAAGAGCACTATCGACACTAAAACAAAAAATACAAAACCTTCATTTTTTATCCAGCAGTTTAAGGATGCAACAATACCTATCAATATAAATGACTTTTTATCTTCATTTTTTAGTTTGTATAACAGAAATAAAGTTATTAAATAAAATAATGCAACTACAGAGTCTGCATATTGAGAAGAGATTTTTATTATGATATCCGTGTTTGTAATTATTAATATAATAGCTACCAGTGATAATATCTTACCTACTTTACCAGAAACCGATTTATACAAGATTGATAAAAGTGTTATAAAAAATATAAGTGAATTAATCACAGGAATAATAGGATTGCAAGTGTCTGTTAATCGCCAAAACATAGCCGTAAATGAAGGAAACAACAAAGGATATTCATTATGGGACCACTTTAATGCAGGATCTAACATATTACCCCATAACTCTGAATTTGCTAGAAACTTAGAATGTGAATTCCAAATAGCAAATGCATCCCAGCCACCGTATTTTATGGAAAATATTTTAAATAGATAGATACCATAAAGTGATAGAAAAGAAAATACTATTGTACCGCTAGAAATAGATATTTTTTTTGGGAAATCAGCAAAAATTTCTTTTCGGAATTTTAGAATATAAATAACGGCTATGACTATAAGCAATGCTACGGTTAAGCTCCATGAAAAATTAATTATTGTAGAAATTATAAAGAATATTCCATGTAATGAAAAACTTAATATTCCATATATCACAAAGCTAATCAAGCCTTTTAAAGTAGTTGTTCCTAAAGCATGTTTTAAAATGAAGATATAGACAAGAATAGAAATGCAAAGAATAACAGACATTATCATATAAAACTATTTTTTTTCAAAAAGTATAAAGTTGAACCTATCATCTTTTACACGCTTCACTTCTTTAATTAACTCAACCGGTAAATGCTCATTACTTGGATGATTAAAGTCTTCGATGTATAGCAGGTACTTATTATCGTGAAAGCCCTTTTCTATTATCATAGGAGCTATAATATATTGAGATTCAAAGTGAATTTTCACCTCTTCAGGTGAATTTGCCATAAAAGAAATTCTTTCTTCTTCTTTAAATTGATCAAACAGTTGACTGATACCGTTAGATATTTGATCTATCTGAGTGTTTGAGGCATTAATATTTTTAATATGACTATAAATTAGATAGCCGCCACAAAAAATAATAAACAATAAAATTATTTTTTTCATGCTCTAAAAACTCCGTATTTAAGAATGCAAAAGATAGCTCTAAAACCATCTTTCCAGTTTATTTTTTTCCCTTCTTCATAAGTTCTGCCGTAATAAGAAATCCCAACTTCATAGATTCTAATTTTAGGAATTCTAGAAATTTTAGATGTGATTTCTGGTTCAAATCCGAAACGATTTTCTTTAAGTTTTATACCTTGGATGATATCTGTTCTAAATAATTTATAGCATGTTTCCATGTCTGTGAGGTTTAAATTAGTAGCCATGTTGGAAAGAGTGGTTAAAAACTTATTCCCTAATGTATGCCAGAAAAATAATATTCTGTGTGGATTACTACCCATAAATCTAGAGCCATAAACAACATCTGCAAAACCATTTAATACAGGCTTTAAAAGATTATTGTATTCCTCTGGATCATATTCTAAATCAGCATCTTGTATAATTAAGTATTCACCTGTAGCTTTTGAGATTCCTGTATGAAGAGCAGCTCCTTTGCCTTTATTCCTATCGTGTTCAAAATATTGAATGGAAAGTTCAGGGTTATTTTCAATATATCTCTTTATCGCCCCTTTTGTATCATCAGTAGAAAAATCATTTACAATAACAAGCTCTTTTTCAATATTATTAGTCAAACGTACTGCCTTAACTTTATCAAGTATTAGATGAACGGTTGCCGCTTCATTATAGGCTGGGATTATGATGGAAAGTTTATTGAATTGCATAAAAAAGGTCAAATTTTTATATAAATAGCTGATATCATTGCAAAATGCGATATTTTGCTAAATATTAAGATGTTTGTCATAAAAAATAATTGATAATTTTACATAAATCTTGAAAAACTACCAGCAACTAGATCAATTTAAACTACCTCCTAATTTTCGCGGTCGTGGAGCGGTTACTGTACAATTATGGTGGCTAGTACAAAGCACCCTTTTTGCCTGGTCACCGCAATTCATGTATGGCTGGCGCAGGTTTTTATTGAGATCTTTTGGTGCAAAAATTGGCAAAGATGTGATCATAAGACCTACGGTTAGAACACAATTTCCATGGAAAGTTTCTATAGGTGATTATAGCTGGATAGGTGATGATGTAGTTTTTTATAGTTTAGGCGATATAGAAATAGGAAATCACGTAGTCATATCACAAAAATCCTACATCTGTACAGGAACTCATGATCCACAAGCAGTAAATTTTGATATTTACGGTCATAAAATCACTATAGAAGATCAGTGCTGGATCGCTACAGATGTTTATGTGGCGCCAGGAATCACAATAGGTCGCGGTACACTTGTCGGAGCAAGAAGTAGTGTTTTTAAAGATCTTCCAGCTGGTAAGGTTTGTTTAGGAAGTCCAGCACAAGTAATAAAAGATAGATAACTCGTGCAAGGTAAACACATCACATTCATAGGGCTTAACTATGCACCAGAAGATACCGCGATAGGATTGTATTCTACCCAAATGGTAGAAGCATTGATTGAGACAGGCGCAAACGTAAACGTCGTTACCGCTTTTCCATATTATCCACAATGGAAGATTGCTCAGGACTATCAAAATAAACCCAATTATCTTCAAGAAGATCACAAAGGCGCAAAATTGTACCGTTACAAACAATATGTTCCAGAGCAACCTACTTTTTTAAAGCGAGTTATTCACATACTTAGCTTTACAAAAGGAAGCTTTTTCAATCTTAGGAAAATTAAGCATACCGATCTTGTTATTTCTATTATTCCTTTTACATCCAGCGCATGGTTGGGTAATTATCATGCAAAAAGGCATAGAGCTAAAAACTGGATTCATATCCAGGACTTTGAATTTGATGCGGCAATGCAATCAGGACTTTCTAACGGTGGAAAGAAGTTTATTTTTAAATTTCTTTTTAGTCTAGAAAGGCGCATTTTAAACAAAGCAAATGTTATCAGCACTATAAGTCATAACATGATTTCAAAGCTGCAATCTAAGACAGCTCAGCCTACCTATTATTTACCTAATTGGATTGATGAGAACCAAGTAAATCCAGAGACATCAACACAGCACAAATACTTAAAAAGCAATAAATTCAAGCTTTTGTATAGTGGAAATGTAGGTGATAAACAAGATTGGGATTATTTTTCCGCTTTCGCGAAAGCGTTACCACAACAATCTTACGAGATCATCATCGTAGGAGCTGGAGCAAAATACCAGCATTTAAAAGAAACGGTAAACCAAGAGAACATTCACTTTTACGATCCAGTGCCGTTTGAAGAATTATCAGACTTACTTTGTAGTGCTGATGCTCATTTTCTATTCCAGAAAACAGAAGTACTCGATACGGTAATGCCGTCCAAATTACTTGGTATGATGGCAAGTGAAAAACCTTCATTAGTTTTAGGAAACGATTCTAGTGAAGTTAAAAGAGTCATGCAAAACGCAAATGCAGGATTCTACTTCTCAATACCAGATGTGCAACTAGCTATTCAACAACTGGAAGCCTGGCGGGCTGATAAAGATCTTAGAAATAAAATAGGTACATATGCGCGTAACTACGTTGTAAAACATTTTTCTCGTAAAGAGATTCTAAATAAATGGATTGCCGAGCTTTCGCAATTAGTACGTAATAACTCTTGAAAACTCCTTTCCTTAGAAAAGGAAAGGTGGGCAAATTGAGTGAAACGAGATTAGGTCGGAAAGGTTGGAAAAAGCCTGAAACCATGTATGATTATTATAGTAGAATAGGCATAGGAGCCTAGCGCATTGAAAAGTTATTATTGGTTTAGCTTTTTAAATTTTGTTTTTTCTCTAAGTAAATGAGTGTTAGTTCTTTTTGATAGTCCACGTTTATTTGTAATCTTATGTTTACATTTAGATTTCCTTTTATTTTTAAAAATGGACCATCAAGAACTCCTTTCACTTTTAGCACTTAAAAAAGCTCCGCTCATAGGTGATATTATGGCAAAAAAGCTGATACGCAACTTTGGTAGTGCGGCAGGAGTTTTTGAACAGCAGTATAAAGATATTGCTGCTATAGAAGGAATAGGAGAGAAGAAAGCACAGTTTATAAAGAATAAAGATGGTTTATTCTCTAAAGCTGGAAAAGAGCTAGAATTCATAGAAGATAACAATATCAAATACCGTGTGTATTATAATGAAGATTATCCTGAGCGATTAAAATACTGCATCGATGGACCTATCATTTATTTTGAGAAAGGAAACATCAATCTGGATAATCCATATACTTTAAGCATTGTAGGCACGAGACAAATTACAACTGTGGGAGCAGCATTTCTTGAGAGGTTCATCAATGAAATAGCACCATTAAACCCAATTATCATAAGTGGTTATGCCTATGGAGTAGATATCTTAGCTCATAAAATGGCTATTGAAAATGGTCTTCAAACTATTGCTATTATGGCTCATGGATTGAATCAAACTTATCCTAGAAATCACGCTGCTCATAATGAAGACATGATGAAAAACGGTGGTTTTATAACTGATTTCTGGCATACTGATAATTTTGATCGTAAAAATTTTTTAGGACGTAACCGCATTATTGCTGGAATGAGCGAAGCAACAGTAGTTATTGAAAGTGCTTCCAAAGGCGGCTCACTTGTCACAGCAGATCTTGCCGTAGGATACAATCGTGAGGTTTTTGCCGTTCCTGGACGTGTGAATGATAAATATGCGATAGGTTGCAACGAGCTCATCAAACAATCTAAAGCCCACATGCTCACAAAAACAGCCGATATCCCTTATATCCTAGGCTGGCAAGTGCGAGATGTCGCTGTACAAAAACAACTCTTTGTAGAACTCAGTGAAGAGGAGAAGCTCATTTATAGATATCTCAAGGAAAATGGTCAAGAAATGCTTGATATCATTGCATTAAATATCAAACAACCGGTTCATAAAGTAGCGTCATTACTAATGAGTATGGAATTAAAAGGCGTTATTAAACCATTGCCTGGCAAGAGGTTTCAACTGGCGTAAATCCTAGAAAATTTGTTTTTAAATATTGTAATTTATCTAAGAATTATAGCAGATTTATCAGGAGTCTCACAATTTTTTCTATGCAATGACATGCCAAGTATTTGTCTTGGCATTGTCTGACTTCTAGTTCAGAAGGGTAAAATAAAAAACGACCTTTTCTTTTACGGAAAGGTCGTTTCTACCATCAAAACAGGCTGAGGTTACCAGCCGGTTTTGTTATTGAAAATCTTTGTACAAAAGCCAAACGATTGTCGCTGTTGTAGTAAAGCTTATCAAGAATGAAGTAAAATTCATTTTCAAATCTTGTTTTTTGATAACAAAAAATAGAGAAACTACTAGAAGCACCGGAGCAAGCAAAATCATAGGAATCATCAGTAATTCATGCACAACTCCAGCTATAGTCCATATGATATCATAAATATGTGTCAGGTAAATCCACACAAAGAATAGCGCGTTGCAAATACTAACAATCAATAAGGTTCTAGCTGTTTTCATTTTTTGATTATCAAATGAATAAATTTTATAAGCCCGATGATGACGAAATGCGATAGGACAAAGAAAGCTCCATATAATAAAACTCCTAACGAGCTTCCTCCTTTAAAGTTTATAGGGTCTGAGAATAAATAAATCATGTAAGAAAAATAGATTCCTAAAACTATTAAATTCCATTTATAAAATCTCTTGTTTTTAGATAGTACATAATTAAGAATCAGAAAAATAAACAGTATTGCGTAGGCAATATAAAGTATTGAGAATTCTTGCCCTGTTGGTATCATCTTGTCTCAATTAAATGAATTAGTTTTTTCATAACTCTTAACTTTCTTTATTTCCAGTTCTCATCAATAAACTTCACATCTCTCGTATTCTTTTGCACGGCTATGGCTGCAAACAGACTTAGTAAAAAGGACATACCATAAAACCCTCTTTCACTTAAAAGCAAGTCTGCATTCCATAGGCCTATGATTAATAAAACGATGGATGCGATGGTTACAAACCAGCTTATACCATAATACATATCGGTCACTGCGACGCCTTCTTGTTTATCTCTCACTGCTTTTTGAACAGATATCACAGAAAAAAGTCCAAATAGTAGGATCACAAAATAGTATCCTTTTTCATTGAGTGCCATATCGGCATTCCACAATCCTATGCAATACGAAACCATTCCTGCAAGCAGTGCGGTCCATGATGCAGCGATAAATGCACCTGTAGGTTTTCCTGTAAAGGCTTCAGTTTTTTTAACTTCTTTTTTCTCGGTGTTGTAATTCACTTGATTTTCCATTATTGTTTGTTTTGATAGGGCAAATATGTGGCGGCACAATAGTTTAGAAAAACCTATTTTCGAAGGATACTTACGATTGAAAATTGTAATATTTTAAAATAAGTATTGATAAGCAATTAATTAGAGTATTTATATGAACGATCTAATTACGTTAATCTATTCGTTAAATGACGATGATGTGGCTGCTTTTCTCGCTTTCGCGAAAGCGAGAAATCAACGAACCGACGTAAAAAACATAAAGTTATTCCAGCTGTTACAGAAAGGTGTAAAACGAGATCTCGATAAAAAAATCTATGGTAAACCGAATAAAAACGCCTTGCACGCACTCTCCAATCGGTTAAAAGAAAGCTTGATAGAATTTACAGCCATACAAGGCTTTTCAACGGAGTCTCAAGAAGAAATGCAGCTTTTTAAATTAGTACTCGCAGCTCGCATATTTTTAGAACAAAGGCAATTTTCACTTGGGTTTAAAACACTTCATAAAGCGAGATTAAAAGCCCAATCACTGGATTTATATGCTGTCTTACAAGAGGTTTATCAAACTCATATACAATATGTGCATTTAGACGCTAAAAATGATTTAGAAGACATCGTAATCGCATATCAAAACAACGAGCAACTTTATTTGAAGGAATCGAGAATGGTGATGGCTTATGCAACTGTTCAAAAAGCCTTAAAAGCGCATCCGCCTAACATTTTTGAAGAGATTAAAAAAGAAATGGATCGTTTTGATATTTCAATAGATCAAAGTCTATCGTTTAAATCACTGTATCAATTAATGAATGTAGCTACAGAGGCGGCAACATTAAAATCAGATTATGCAGGCGTTACCATTTTTATGAATCATGTATATGATATTGTAGAAAACAAAAAACACTTAGCAGATAAGCATTTGTATTATCATCTAGAGATCATTTACTTGATGGCGGGAACTTGTTTTAGGAATCGAGATTTTACTCGGTCACAAGAATTGCTCGACCAATTTGACGTAGAAATGCAAAAGCAAAATGGGAAGTTCAAAAGACAATTTCAAGAACGTTACCAGTTATTAACAGCATTGAACTTCAATTATACAGGAGAAGCTCAAATGGCATTGAAGGTATTAGATGAAATCAAAAAACCATCATTTTCCACACGATTAGCTCAAATTATGATTCTATTCCAGCAGGAAAAATTGAATCTAGCACGTAAAACGATGAAAGAACTGTATCACAGCGATCAATTTTATGAGAAAAAAGAGGGATTATTATGGGTGATTCAAAAAAATATTCTTGAAATTTTAATTTACATAGAATTACAACAACCAGATCTAGTAGATTCTAGAATAAAAAGTTTTATAAAACGATTTAAAAAACGACTGGAACAGATTAACGAACATCGTGTGATCAATTTTATGAATTTGCTGAAATTCTATTTTGATAAACCTTTCGAGGTAACAAACGATGAATTCTTATCTAAAGTAGAACAGTCATTTGAATGGAAAATCGCGAGCCAGGAAGATCTATTTGTTATGAGTTTTTATGCTTATTTAAAAGCTAAAATGGAGAAGAAATCAGTTTATGAATCTACACTAGAGCTTGTAAGTCGCCATAGAAACTGTTAAGAAAGGAATAAAGTATCATTATTAATGATCTTTGTCACCATTTGTAAATCAGTTAAGGTATTATTTTTACGCCATGGAATTACAAAAAATCATACAAGAAGCTACTGCAAATGCTATCTCATATCAGCAATACAGAGCTTTTGTAGAGGCACATACGGCAAATGGTACTAATAGTGGCGATGAAGTCACAGAAGCATTAGCAGAATACACAAAATTGAATAATCAGCGTATGAAGCGATTGGATAAAACCATGAAACTTCTACCAGAAAATCAAGAATTTCTAGAAGATTTTGACAAAGATGTGTATTTCTTAATCATTACCGAAAGTTGGTGTGGCGACGCTGCCCAAACCATGCCCATGATGAATAAAGTAGCGCAAGCAGCTGGAATCGATTTTAAAGTGGTTCTAAGAGATGAAAATCCAGAGTTGATGGATCAGTTTCTTACAAATGGCGGCCGTTCTATAGCAAAGCTTATTTTAGTAAATGAAAAAACAGGTTTACCTATCGCAACTTGGGGACCAAGACCTACTAAAGCAACTGCCCTTGTCGCTGCAGAAAAAGCCGCAAAAGGAGTTCTATCTCCAGAATTCAAACAAGAACTTCAAAATTGGTATAATAAAGACAAAGGAAAAGATACAGAGAATGATCTGGTAGAGATGTTAAAATCAGTCTCGTAGATTTTTATTCAAAAACTTAGCTTTAGGTACAAAAACGCATAAATGTATCTAGATCATTATCAAAACCTAATCTCAATGCCGCCGTAACCATTAACTACTGGCGCAGGTTCATAAAATCGTGATCCAAAAGCGTTAATTCTTACATTGTCAGTATACTCTTGATCCAGAATATTATTGATTCCTAAATAAGGAAGTATGTTCATCTTCTTGTAGGTAAAATTATATCCGGTTCTTAGATTGATGTTTTCATACCCTTTAACGCTGGTACCATTGCTATCGTTTGTAAACTGCCTACCTACTAGAGAGGCTTGCGCACTTACATAAAATCCTTTTTCTGATTTGAATTGTAAACCTAGATTAGTAAAATGTTGAGGTATACCAGGTAAAAAGTTACCGTCAAAAGTCCCGTCTGTAGTGGTAAAGTCATCATATTTAAAGTCTGAATAGGTGTAAGCAGCCGTAAATGTCCATGCTTTTGATATGGAATATGCGCCTTCTACTTCAATACCTTTTCTTTCTGTTCTTCCTGCGTTTCTAAAAAATGTACGGTCTGGAAAGGCAGCCAGTTCAAACGGTACTAAATCATCTTGTGTGTTGATATAAAAAAATGCAATTTGATACCTTAGATTATTGGTTAACTGTCCTTTAATTCCTAATTCATAATTGGTTGCTTTTTGGGCTTGTAGATCTTCATTAAATCCGCGATCTCCATTAGGGTTTGCAGATAACTCAGACAGTGCAGGAGTTTCAAAACTTGTAGCGAGGTTGATGTATATGTTATTCGCTTTCGCGAAAGCGTAACTAACACCAGCACTGGGATTAAAAGAGTTTAACGTTACCTCTCCAGAATCGTCTCCACCTTCTAGAAACTCATCTACAGCTGCGAGTTTGTTGTAATCAAAACGGATTCCTCCAGTAAAATACCATTTATCAACTTCTAAGTGATTTGTAACAAATACGCCTAGGTTAGTGAACCGTTCTTTTTGATCAAGCGTTTGTTGCCCTTTTTCTCCTTCTAAATTTCTAAAACGTTGCCTGTTATCATTTTGATATCCAAAATCATAACCTGCTTTTAAGGTGTTTTTTCCTTTAGAGTACGTGATATTGGCTCCTTGTCCTAAATAATCTCTTCCTAGATCAACCAGGCCACCAAATTCAAAGGGCAACCTACCTTCAAACTGACGATTATTGTAAAACAAATAACCTTCTACAGTGGTGTTTGATCTCAGGTTCCATACAGCACTTAATCCAGTTTTAAATTGCTGTATCGTTTCTCCTGTTTTGAAAAGAACATTTGCATCTCTAGCTTGTCTTCTATTTTCTTCCACGGCTTCTAGATTTAATCCGCCTGGATCATCTGCTTGCGGCGAATCACTATAGTTTACTAGTGCTTTGAGATTAAATTTCTCACTAATTTTAAAGCTGGCATTCACATTAAAATTATACTGCTGGAAACCACTTTGAACTCTATATCCATCAGATGTTACATAATTACCGTGAAAAATAAAACTGGATGTACCAGATTTAATCCCTGCGGTAGCCTGATAATTTTGAAAACCGTAAGATCCTATCGCAGCTTTCCAGTTAGAAAATGGTTGATCTATTTTATTTGTAGTTTTAATAGAAATCACGCCACCTGAAGCATTTCCATATAAGCTAGAGCTAGGTCCTTTTAACACTTCAATACGGTCTATAATACCTAGATTGAGGTTGTCTAATTGTCCTTGACCATCTGGCGTCGTTTCAGGAATTCCATCAACTATTAATTTGATACCTCTTATACCGAAAGCGGCTCTTGAGCCAAAACCTCGTATAGAAATGCGCAAATCTTGAGCAAAATTAGTAGTATTCTGAGCAAACAATCCTGGAGTTTGCTGCGTGTATTCCTGTAGCGAAAGTTGCTGTCTCGTAACATCACTCGCCGTTGCTTGAAAAACCGATACCGCAGCAGGCAATTTTTGAATTGGACTAGAAATACGTGCTGACTTGATAAAAACCGTATCTATTTTTTGAGCTGGAGTTTCACTAGGTTCTTGCCCATAAACGATCGGAATAAGAGTTGTAAATACAACAAAACAACAGGATACTATTTTCTTCAAAGGAATGATCTTTTTGCGAAAAATACATTTTTAAAGAACCTTATTCTTAAAATTATAGGTTAAAAATCGGCACGTCAGTTTGAATCCGTCGAAATGTAACCTGCAACCATTATTTAGACAACCCTTTCCTCAACACCTCTTTAATACCTTCTAGATTTTCTGTAAAATCCATCATCTGGCTCAAAACTTGAGACATTTGATTCTGTCCGCCTAGGCCGTTGAGTTTGTTGTTTTTTGCAAAAATCTTCTTGATATCTTCCCAGCGTTGCTGCTCTTCAGGTGTGATGGTGTTGACCAATTCTTTATATTTCAAAAGATTGGCTTCAGCGGCACTGGTTAAGGTTTGTGATTCACTTTCATAATGTGATAATAGTAAGGTTTGTAATTCCTTATTATCCATTATTGGGACAACCTTAGCGACTAGTTTATTCATATCTCGGTAAGAACCTTGTAGTTTAAAACTAGGCTCTGTGCGATACGTATCTTCCATTCCTGCGCTGGCGATATAAGTTTCATTGACTTTGAGAACCGTATCTCTTATTTTCAACACTTTTTCAAGTACGGCTACATAATCTGCTATTTCTTGATTGCTATGATTTCCTTTCAGCTCGTTATCGCTCGCTCCATTTTGAACTCGATCAATCAGTGCATAAACATCATCAAAATGCTTGTTACTTAATTGTTGCAATACAGGATTACTAGTCAGTGCATTTTCAACGAGACTTAATTCAAATAAATGAGCTGTATCACCTATGATGTCACCTAGGTTATAAATATCGGCACGGTTTGCAAGCATATCTGGAATCTGGAATTTATCTCCGCTTTCAGTATATGGATTACCAGCCATGATCACGCAAAATTTCTTACTGCGCAGGTCATAAGTTTTGGGCTTGCCATTGAAAACACCTTCAATCTTACGTGTTCCATCAGACAGACTAATGAATTTTTGTAAAAACTCTGGATTACAGTGTTGTATATCATCTAGATACAACATCACGTTGTCACCCATTTCAAAGGCAAGATTTAATTTCTTGAGTTCTTCTCTGGTTGCTGCATTGGTTGCTGCTTCTGGATCTACTGATGTGATATCATGACCTATTGCTGGCCCATTAATTTTCATAAAAATTAATCCCAGTCGATTTGCCATGTATTCCATTAAGGTCGTTTTACCGTAACCTGGTGGTGATATCAATAGCAATAATCCCATGCGGTCCGTACGTTTAGTATCACCTACGGTTCCTAACTGTTTCGCAAGATTGTCTCCTATTAATGGGAAATATACCTGGTCAATCAATTTATTACGCACAAATGAGCTCAACACGCGTGGTTTGAATTCTTCCAGTCGCAAGGCTTCTTTCAGATCTTCTGTTGCTTCATGTTTTGCTTTTCTAAAATCTTCATAGGCAGGCACTTTTATGGTCATAAAATGCTCCAGTGTTGCTGTAAAATCATGATAATTAAACTGGAATGTTCCTTCTTCTATCGTGGCATGTGCTCCTTTTAAGTTTTCAATGGTTTCTTCTGGTGATACGGCTACGGTTTTATCAGCAGTCAGTTCTCCATAAAGGATATTTGCTACGCATTCGTCTATGTAGGGTAACAGGGATTTTTCTTTTCCCGCTTTCGCGAAAGCGGAAACCCAATGCCTTACCAGCTCAATTTTATCTTTTTCGTTATCACAGGCTTCCAGACTTTTCTTGAATTTCAAATCGGCATTTTGAGCTTTGATTTTCTTTTCAAAAGCTTCCTTTAATTGAATGGCGCTATGGCTTACCGTAAAGTGATCGTTATCTTTTAGTTCGTTAAATAAATAACTAGCTACGAGATGTTCGTTTCCGTCTGTCAGACTGAGCTTGTCGAAGTCGGTGCTTGAAACAGCCTCAGAGCTATTAATATCGCGCTTCGACAGGCTCAGCGTGACATTCTGCTGATATATGGCATCAGCCAGTTCCTCGATAATGAAATCATACTCTTTACTATCTGGAAAAACAGATAATACTTCGCCAGCACTTTTTAAGGTACGATTGAGGTTATCGCGTTTCTTCTCGTCCAGACCATTCCAAAAAAATTGTGCTTGCGCTCTGATATTTGGCGCATAAGTCAGCAATCCTAAATCATGATCTTTATGTAATAAAACACCCAGTATTTGAGCAGCATCGTGATCATGAACACCTTTTACATAACCGCCAGAGTAGTTTCCACTAGCGATTTCCTGCACATGAGCCAGTAAATCTGCTTCACTCATGGTTCTCAACGAGTCTTGATCTCCGTTCTTAAAAAAGGAGTAGGCGAGATATGCCGATCGATATACCTGCGTATTTTCTGAAACCAAATCCTGATTCCAGATATCCATGGATTGGGTGAGCACCTCATTCTTTAATTCCTGATAGAAATCGGTTCCTGTTAGGTGATAGAATAAAGCATTATCCTTAAAAACTATGGTCAAATCCAACTGTTGTTTATTAACGCCAAATTTGTGTTTCCCTAGTTTAATGATATTATCGCCATCTTCATAGAGCTCGTTTTTGTCCTTGAGCTTTCTCAACGCATCTTCACGAGCTACTTTTAAGGCAGTTTCAATAGCTTCTGCTTTACCAGCGTCGTCCAGTTCTTTTAATTGTGCGACAATATCGCGCACCTTATTGATCATTAAATCACTGGCAAAATAACCATTGATTTCTGTGATGGTATCCAGGGATTGTGCGCGTTTTTGTACACCTTTTATGATGCGATTTGCAGCGTTTTGAAAGGCAATAGCTTTTTTATTGCGTGCTTCTACCAGACTGCTCTTACGATTATCAAAAGCGGCATACACCTCTTCACGCTTTTCAATAATCTCAGTGATGTATTCCTCATAATCGGCAAATTTCCCTTCCAGCTCTTCTAGCTGAATAGAAACTTTAGTAAGGAATTCATCACACTTTTCTGGAGTGTTGGCAATGTCTAGGTAATTGATGATACTCTGATCGATCAACTTTAACTGTGCAGCAAAATCAGCTTGCGCTTCTTTTTTACCTACGGTTTTTACTTTGTTTTTAATCGCTGCTTTTACCTGGTTGATAGTCGCAAAAATCAAAGAGATATTCTCAATTATCTTAGTAGAATGCGAAGTGTCTTCAATCTCTAGATTAGAAACAATGTCGATTAATAACTCCAGATCTTCAGCGATTTGATTCACCTCTTTTTCTAGATTTTTAATCTCGATGACTTTCTTAGTGTCGTCTAATGCTTTTTGCTTTTCAGCAACAGCATCGTGGTATGGAGCTAGTGCTTTATCATCTAATAAAAAGGTAACCGCACGACGTGAGATCACCTCGTTTTGCTCAACGATTTGTTCCTCAATTCCTTTAATGAAATCTGTATCTACATAACGTATTTCATAAAGGCCTATCGCCTCACCACGCAAACTGCGCAGTTGGGTCAAAAGCTCTACAAAATCATTAATGGACTTGAAAGACGTACTTTTTATTTTGCTGAAAAGTGCATCGGCTTTTTTAGAGATCTCTTTAGTCTCTGTTGCTGCTTGTTTGCGCATTTGTTTGACCTTCTCAAACTCATCAATCGCAGCGTTAGATGCTTTATTAATTTCTAATAATGGCAAATTGATTTGTTGGGTTTCCTTTTCAGGCAACCAGTAATAAGCATCGAGAATATCTTTAGATGCGCGTGCGATATCGTCATATAAACCGCCATAACTATCTTCTTTATTAAGAAGTGTCAACAGTTCATTTGCTTCGGCCATCGCCTTTACAATGTCTTTGTTACCGATTTTATAGAGCATTGTATCTTGATGCTCAGACGGCATGATATTACCTTTTAAATACGGTGTTTGCCATATTTGCATCATGTGATGTTTAGTCTGCTCATCTTCGGTGCGGAAATAACACAACTCGCCTTGTTCCAGAATCGTAAATCCATTACAAACGATAGGTGTTTTTACCTCTTGATCAATCACGTTATAGGACATAAGTACATACAATCCTTCTGCTGGATTGTAAAATACATACAAGTGGTCTTCACCATTAGGCGAAGCAATTTTTTGCTGGAATTTCAATTTTCCAGCGTTGCTCGGGAAGACATTGTATTCTCCAGTTTGCAGGTAATAACCACTCGGGAAAATAATTCCTTGCTCATCTGGTAATAGCACAGCAGCCTGTGCAATACTGTCTATTTTTTCTACCTCTTTAATCTTGTGGTTGTACACAAAATAGCGCGATTCTTCTTGAAAAGGTTTGATCTCTAGAACAATTAGATTGCCTAAATCGGCATAGCGGTACTGACCATCGTCCAGCGTCTGGTCGCGGTATTCTACGTCTTCACTGTAAATTCCCTGGCCATCGTCTGTATTATCCTCAACCTTTATGGTTAAATCGCCACCTATGGTTTCTACAAAAACTTTGTCCAAAATAGACACATGAGCATGTACACCATTGCGCTGGTCATCACGTCCAGCTTCCTTCCACTGAAAACCATACTGAGCCGGAAAACGAAATTCGTGCTCACTACGGTTATCTACATATTGCAGTCCATTATCAGTAATCAGCCATTTAAAGGTCTTGATGTCAGTCACAGAATCACTCAGCTGAAACACCATATGCAAGTAATTGCCCATGATGGCAAACTTGGAAAATATGGTATTGCGGTAGTACTTATAAAGATTTTCAAAATCGGTTTGAAAGATGGGATCCTCAATGATTTGAAGTTTTGTTCCGCTTTCGCGAAAGCATAACGCATCACCATCCACACCATCACGATCAAATTCATAGACACTAAAAACATCACTCAGTTTGATCTCTGTGCGCAGTCCAAAGTGTACGTTATAACCAAAAATGCTGTACTTGCCGATGGTCACGATATCACGGGCGATACAGTTGTTTTCCGTATTCACGCGGTCGTTTGCGATCAGTCGTGTCTCTAGCGAACCGAAGACTTTTTTACGTTCTTCATTAAGCGCATTCAGGCGTTGCTGTAAGTCATTTTTTTGCTTGAGCAAACGGCTCTGGATGATCTCGTAGGTTCCTGAGTCGAGTTGTGTGGTGTTAGTTGTATCTTTTTCTGCCATTTGTTTTCTCTATCTGTTTGGATGCATCGCATGCGTCTCTCCACTCTGTGGGGCGGATGCTATCCGCCCTTGCCCGTTGTCGGCGCATCGCATGCGCCTTTTCCACTCTGTGTGGGCGGATGCGCTCCGTCCTTTCCACTTTACAGGAAGTCTGCCGTCGCTCGCTGCCGCTACTCCAGCTTCAGTTTTGCTTTGAGCTGCTCGTCCCACTTTTTAGGATTCTCATTGATATACTTAGTTACATTATCATAGTGTCTTTGAGACTTTATGATCGCATCGTTATAGTTGCGTACCCATATGGTTTTCGCATCTTTCAGAACCTTATAGATCTCTACAAGTTGGTCGTCTGATGGATCTGATTTTTCATTTATCTTATCCAAGATTTGTCGTGTTACAGCTCCTTTATATCCTCTAACAATTGCACCTAGTGACCCAGGTTTATTGATATGTTTGCCCGCAACAGCTCCTGCTCTACGTTCTAACTCTTCCGCTGAGTATTCCTTCTGTTCTCGCTGTTGATCTATATGCACAACAAAGTGAATATGATCTGGCATAATCATAAATGCTCCTAATGAAACATTATTCCTTAGCCTCAATGTATTGATCCATTCACGTTCTGCTATTTTACCAAATTCATTTAAAACCATTTCTCCATCTACAACCTTACCGAACAGATGCAATCTATTTCTAGTTACTATAGTCACAAAGTATCTACCGACTGATGTGTAGTCGTAGCCTTTGAGTCTAAGAGATTTCCGGTTGTGAAGATTCATTAGTGAGTTGGTGTTTGGTGCTAGCGTGGGCGGAATGCGTTCCGCCGTTGTGTCCTGCGCTAGGGATAGCAGCGGCATCCTTTTTATGGCCGTAACCTAAAAAGATATAGCGGATAGCCCGACCTGATTCTTTCAAGAGAAAGAATCAGGTAGCGCCCTAAAGGCGTGAAGCATCACGCGTCTAGATATTCCCTAACTTCTTGTTAGATAATCCCATTCCTTTTGCCAGGTTCATCAAGTTGCTCAACATGTTTTGCTCTTCACCGTCGTTAGATTTGTTCTGTAGATTGCTCAACAGATTTGCGATGGTGAGGTTCTTGATGTCCTCAGAGCTGATGTTGTACTTGTCTGCAAAGTCTTTTACTTTATCCAGCAGATTTCCTTTTACATCATCACTTCCTAGAATGGCATCCTTTACTTCAGTTACCGTTTCAGAGTGATTCACCAGTCTGTCATAACCTTTAGCCTTTGTGATCTGACCGATGATTTGTTCAAAGAACATGGTCTCACCACCAACGATGTCAATCTTAGCCGCTTTCAACGCATCTCCTATCACTTGTGCTTGCGCATCTGCAATATCTTTCTGGATGTTGATTTGAGCGAGATCTACTTGAAGTTCTTTATCAAGACGTAGTTTGAACTCTTCGTGTTCTTTACCTACACCGTCAAGTTTCTTCATTGCTTCAGCTTTTTCTTCAATTCCAGCAGCATCTGCAAGGGCTTTTTCTTTGATCACTTCAGCCTCAGCAAGTCCATCTTTGCGTTTTGCTTCAGCTTTTGCAGCGATACCGCTTGCTTCAGCCTCTGCTTTTTTCTGGATGATGAGCGCATCTACAATTCCCTGACGCTCGCTAGCTTCAGCTTTTGCATGCATTACTTGTGCTTCAGAAAGTCCTACAGTCGCTTCTTCTTTAGCTTGTGCTTCTGCAAGAATCTTACGTGCTTCTGCTTCTTTTTCACTGGCTTCTTTATGAGCAAGAGCTTCAATGTTAATCTCTTCAGCTTTCTGGATGGATGCTTGTTTAGAAGCCTCAGCAGCTTTAGTGATGCGTATCAATTCGTCCTGTGCTTTTGCCTCAGCATTTGTGATGGCTACTTGCTTAGCACGGTCTGCAGTTTTGAAAGCTTCGATATCTTTCATGTTTTCCTGCTCTTCAACCACGCCTTTTTCAAGTATCACGCGATCTCTAATCACGTCCTGAATGTTCTTTTTCTCTACTTCTACTACTTTTTCTTTCTCGATTTGAGCTAGTGTTACTACTCTTTCTCTTTCAGTAAGTTCTAACATGCGGTCTTTTTCCACACGTTCTGTTTCAACAGCATTGGTACGTTGCTTGTTTTTCTCTGCAACAATGATCTGACGTTGCATGTTTTCCTCGGCAACTTTTACTTTTTCCTCAGTAGCGATACGAGCGGTTTCTGATTTCAGACGTTCTTCTTCGGCAACTTTAAGAGTTTCTGCTTCTTCACGAGATTTAATGTTTGCAATCTCACGTTTTTGTTGTTCTTCTTTTTCGGCTAGTTGCTTGTCTAGTTCTAGAATTGCTTCACGAGCCTCAACATCTTGCTTGCGTATGGTTTTCTCTTCATCACGCTTGATCAAGTTGGCTTTAATGTTTTGCGCTGCAGTTAAGTCAGTAATCTTCTTGATACCTTCTGCATCCAGAATATTATCTGCTTTTAAGTGCGAAACGCTCGTTTGCTCCAAGAAGTCAATCGCACAATCTTCCAGAGTGTAACCATTCAAATCAGTACCGATAATATCCACAATCTCATCACGGAACTCACGACGCGCTTCATACAAGTCGATGAATTGGAATTTTTTACCAACTGTTTTCAATGCTTCAGAGAATTTGGCTTCAAAAAGATCTTCCAAAGTCTCAATACGAGAAGCGCGCTGTACACCTATGGTTTGCGCCACTTTTTTGATGTACTCTACCTCATTGTTGACACGCACGAAAAATGCTACTTTAATATCGGCTCTCATGTTGTCTTTACAAATCAGTCCTTCTACGCCCATACGCTCGATCTGGATTTTCTTAACTGAAATATCCATGGTCTCCACACGGTGGAATACTGGTACCACATAAAGTCCTTTATCTGTGGCGACTTTGGTACCTCCAAAACCAGTACGCACCAGCGCCTGACCTTGATGTACTTTCTTGTCAAACATCGCAATGATAGCGAAGTAAACAATGACGAGGAAAAGGATGATTCCTAATCCGGTTACAATAATTGGTATGATTCCTTCCATAGTTTTTATTTGATTGTTTTTGGTTTTTATTTTGGCGGAAGCATTCCGCCTTTACTGTTATTTATTCATATTACGCCTTACTCACTAAAAAATAGTTTTTATCATCTGATTGCTTGATGATGAGTACGCTTTCGCGAAAGCGTAACTCTGACCCATCAATAGATTTAACATAAATACTCATAGGATTACCATCTGCGAGCACCTCTGCATTACCTAGTTTTTCTCCTGAAATTGTGGACATCAACAATGCCTGACGACCTATAAATTCAGTTGCTTTATCACCATCTTTATTCAAATTCTTAAAGAAAGATTTGAATGGTGTGGTTACAATTTTGGTCAAAATCAATGCTGGAATGATTCCTGCGAGAACGATCACAAAACCGAATGAATTATCATAGCTGCCCGTAATAGAAGTTGTTAATACGGTAATGAACCACCACAGGAAAATCCAAAAGGTAAATGTAAACATGAATGGTAGTCCAACAAAGTTGAAATAAATCAACAGAATTTGCCACCATTTAAGTTTGCGTGTGCGTTTGTTCACTACATGCTCACGGTCCACCTCTGCATTAGCTACGTCCTGGAAATCCATGTTTCCACCTTCAATTCCAGTCTCTAGGTCAACATCTGCATCTACATCTACGTCAATGTCCACGTCTACATCTAGGTCAAAGTCAATGCCTGAAACCATAGTCGCGATCCAATACAGTATAAGAATAATAAGCAGCACGCTGAGCGTGATGTTAACCTGTGAAAATATAATGTCGAAATAGTTTTCCAAGATGGTTTGTGTTTAATGGTTTACAAATAGAGGACTGAATCCGCCGTTGTTGATGTTTTTCCTAAGGGCAGAATTAATTCTGCCCTTAGGAAATAACGGTAAAATGATTTTACCATTGCTCCTTCTAGCTCGTAAAAAAGTCAACGATATTACTCAGTGCGCCAGTACTTGCTTTGTAAAACTCGGTGTATTTACATCGAGTGCAGGCTACATAAGAGAATTTCTTGTTCTGTACGTCAAAGATTTTTGAAAGCGTGCCGCCTGTTGCACGCATTTCTCCAGTCTCGTAATCGTGATGACCGCATTTGACACATTTAAAGTTGATGGTGCTCATTTTTTGAATAAGTTATTGGTTTTTAAAACGTCTTCGACAGGCTCAGACTGACACTGTTAATGATTAAAGAATTTATGCCTCATCTTTTTTTATACCTAGCTGCTCTTTAAGCTTTGCTAGGTCATCGTCAAGTTTAGACTCAGACATATCTGCTGCGGCATCAATTTCATCGTCTACCGATTTACTGGTGTTTGCTAGGTCTCCATAAGCCTCAGCCAGCGCTTCTTCTTGAGCGACTTTTTCTTTCATACGCTCCAGCATGCTTACTGTTCCTGCGCTGTCTAATTCTGCCATTTGTTTGTTGACGTTTTTAGTCGCATCACTCACTTTTACGCGAGCTTTGAGTGTTTTCAACTCGTTTTCCCAGTTAGTGATGTTTCCTTTGATGGTCTCAATGGTATCTTTTAACTGAGAAACATTTTTTTCAAACTTTTCTGTGTCTGCAGCAGCGCGATTTGCGTGTTGTTGAGCTTCTTCTTTTTTAGCTAGTGCTTCTTTGGCAAGGCGATCAGCCTCTTCTACAGCCATGTCGCCAGAATGTGCTTTTTTGAGAATCAACATGGCTTTAGATTCATAGTCTTTAGCTTTGGATTCGTGTTCATCACGTTCATTTTTAGAACGTATGGCTAGTGCTTTTACTTGTGCCATAGCTTCTACACTTTTATTGAGATCTGCTTTCATGTCACGTATGCCTTGCTCTGTCATTGTGATAGGATCTTCTAGATTATCAACTGCTTTGTTAGCTTGAGCTTCTCCTATTTTGAAAATTCTTTTAAATATGTTCATAGTTGTAGTTTTTTATGGCAGCTGTAATCTGCCGTTACGTTTGGATGCATTGCATGCATCTAATATTTTGAAAATTTGATAATGTTATCAGAGTATTCACTCATTAATAGACTTAATGAGTTGAGAGTACCTTCTAACTCGTTAAGGTCTAAGTTTTCTATTTGTAGTGTGTCTCTAAAAATAACTTTTGATCCACTTTCATCGAGTACAAATGCGCCGTGAATGATATCGCGGTTTTTTTGTAAAAGACTTTTGAAAACTTCTTCATTTTTATTGTTGATTTTAAAAATGTATTGCTCCATTATTAAAATAGGAGGAGCGATTCCTAAAATCATATTTTTAACTCCATCACTTTCTTTTTCAATCACCAGAATTCCATCCTTTGGATTGTCTCTAATGATATCATAATTCAGTTCTAAGAGGTATTCTTTAATGGTATTGAAGTAATTATTCATAGGTATTTATTGGTAGGTTTAATATTACGAAAAAATGAACTTCTTATCCTACAAAAATATGTAGTACTGTATCGACTATGTAAATAAGGAATAGTATCATGTTTTTGATTTTTGGTTAATAATTATTTTGGTCTCGCTTTCGCGAAAGCGAACTTTTAAAACGGCCTATTTTAAAATGTTCAAATCCTAGAGTATTCTTCTAAATCAATCTTTCATTTAGAAAGAATACTCAAAATATTAGCTTAATCAAATGATTATTGCTAATATTGTTAGTGTAAATATACACAAAATAATTTAATTGCAAATAAAATTAGCAAAAAATGTCGTTTTTTGGAAAAAATATTAAAAAGATACGTGGTATAAAGAGTTTGAGCCAGCAGGCGTTTGCAGACTTATTTGGCTTAAAACGAGGTACTTTAGGAGCTTATGAAGAAGGTAGAAGTGAGCCAAAAATAGAGACGATAATAAAGATTGCTAATCATTTTAGCATATCTATAGATGATATTCTAACCAGCGAGCTTACCGTAAATCAATTATTAAAGTTTAATGATTCCCTTACATTAACACCAGAAGAGCTACAAAGAGAACAATTTGCACATGTTCCCTGTATAACAGAAAAAACAGCTGCTGATTACATAGAATACTATGATAATGAAGCTTTTATAGCCGACTTGCCTCAACTGACTTTGCCTATTAATACAGAGAAAGAATTTATTGCATACACGGTTACTAATCTAGAACTGACTAAACATGATAAAGGTTTTTATCCTAAAGATGTCGTGATAGGAGAAAAGGTGCCTAAGAATGTGGTGTCAAAATTAAATAACGGAACTATAGTTCTTGCGGTAACAGATCAACAACTAATATTAAGAAAGTTGTATGTAACATCTGAAGGGTTAGTCCTGCGTGCAGATCACAAGAATATTCAAGATATCGTTATTGATAAGAAATCATTGAATCAATTGTGGCGTATCAGATACGTATTCTTTAGACGTATTCCAGAATTCTCTGACAGTATGGAAGATAAGCTTGCATTACTTGAGATGCAGATGAGAGAAATTAGAGAAGGGATTTAACAACCTTAATAGCAGCAACTTTAGAATTTGAAGCAAAAATAACTTCAACGGAAGTTAAGGTTTTTTGTTGTCCACTTGGGCTTGCTTTGGTAAGCTGAACATGAACTTCTCGCCCAATTGAGGCAATATTATCGATAACTAAAATTTAATCCATAAAAAAAGCTCCAACATAATGTTGAAGCTTTTGTGGGCCCACCTGGGCTCGAACCAGGGACTTTCTGATTATGAGTCAGATACTCTAACCAGCTGAGTTATAGGCCCAATAAGATAATAGCTGGTAATATCTTATCTAAAAAGTCTGCAAATTTAAACTATAAATGCTTACACGCAAATTATTCTTCAATTTCTTGACATAATTCTACTAATACTCCATTTGTTCCTTTAGGATGTACAAAGGCCACCCATTTATTGTCGGCACCACGTTTAGGTTCTTTATTAAGGATTTGAAAGCCTTCTTTTTCTAGTCTATAAAGCTCGGCCTTAATGTCTTCTACTGCAAATGCTACGTGATGGATTCCTTCGCCGCGTTTCTCTATATATTTTGCGATTGCGCTGTCTTCACTGGTAGCGGCAAGTAATTCTATTTTATTCTCTCCGGTCATAAAGAAACTCGTTTCTACCGCTTCGCTAGCTACCGCTTCACTTTTATAAGGCTTGCGACCCAATAATTTTGTGTAAACTTCATTTGCCTCTTTCAGATTTTTAACTGCAATTCCTAAATGCTCAATCTTGCCAAACATATTTTTTTAATTTTATAATAATTCAAAGTTAGAACAGTTCTTAGAATTAGAACGGTTAACAACTCATTTAATAATAGATAGGCAACTATTAATAAGGAACAACTTACCTTTGCAGCATGGAAGAAAGTAATAGACAGAAAAAAATTGCTGGTGTCTTGCAGGAAGATCTATCGGCTGTCATTCAGGATGTAATGAGAAAAAACGCAGTAAGTAACCTGCTAGTATCGGTTACTAAGGTAACAGTTACTCCAGATTTAGGTTATGCAAAGGTGTATCTGTCTGTTTTCCCGGCAGATAAGGCTGCTACTGTGGTCAAAGAGATCATTGAAATGGGTCATGAGATACGTTATGAAGTAGCCTCACGAGTGCGTCACCAGTTCCGTCGTATGCCAGAGCTTCAATTTTTCAACGACGATTCCTTAGAATACATGGATCAAATAGATCAAGAATTAAAAGGGAAAAATAATCCTATTGAAAATCCAGATATCCTGCCACGTCGCAAAAAGTCTTAGTGAATTTCTCTTTTTACATAGCGCGACGTTACCTTGTTTCTAAGAATGGTAAAAACGCCATTAATATTATTAACATCCTCAGTTTTATCATAACCGTGGTGGGCACAGCAGCGCTTTTTATCGTTCTCTCAGGTTTTTCTGGCTTGAAGGAATTTAGCACAGAGTTTTCTAACTATTTTGATCCAGATTTAAAAGTGTTACCTGTAAATGGTAAGACGGTTGGGATTCCGCTTTCGCGAAAGCGAGAACTAGAAAAAATACCTGGAGTAGCGCTGGTTTGCGCGGTAGTAGAAGAGAAAGCTTTTTTAAATTATGAAGAAAAGAATGATATTGCTTTTATAAAAGGCGTACCGGACGATTACGTAAATATGATACGTACCGATTCTATTTTGTACTATGGTAGCTGGCTTTCAAAAAGTGATGCTCAAGTCGTAGCTGGTTATTCTCTAGCATCGCGTCTTTCTTTAACTGTTAACGATTATGGGAATTATATGCAAATTATGGTTCCTAAGCCTGGTACTAACGCTATTAACAAACTTAATCTTAATAGTTCTTTTTCACGATTAGACGCTATTCCGATAGGAACTTTTAGTGTTAATGAGGCATTAGACAGTAAATACATCTTTACTAGGATAAGTGCAGCGCGTCAATTACTTAATTTGCGCGATTCTACCGCTAGTGCTGTTGAGATAAAACTAAAAGATGGTGCCAGTCAGAAAGAAGTAAGAAAGGCAATTCAAGAGATTTTTGATGAACCTGTTAAGATTAAAGATAAATTCCAGATGAATGACGCATTGTATAAAATGCTTAATTCTGAGAATCTGGTGGTGTATTTGATTTTTACTTTGGTATTAATTATTGCGCTGTTTAATGTTGTAGGATCCATCATCATGATGATTCTGGACAAAAAGAAAAACATGAAAACCCTTCAAGATCTAGGCGCACCGGTGGAGTCTTTGCGAAAAATATTCTTCATTCAAGGAAGCTTGATGACACTTTCTGGTGGTGTAATAGGTCTAGTGATAGGTGTCGTATTTGTCACTTTACAAGTGCAATATGACTTGATTTATATCGCACCAGGAATTCCATATCCTTTTGCAATGGAGCTAATTAATGTATTTATATCTCTAGCTACCATTGCTGTTTTGGGAATTATAGCAAGTTATATAGGTTCTCGCAGAATTAATGACAGGCTACTATCTCAAGCAAAGCTGTAATCACTAAATTTTTGTAGAACCTCATCAAATGCGGCAAAAACGCCAGCACTATCATCACTAGTAACCATTTTCATGCGGTGTTCTTTAAAATTAGGAATTCCTTTAAAGTAATTAGTATAGTGTCTACGTGTTTCAAAAACGCCTAGTTTTTCTCCTTTCCAGTCTATTGCCATTTGAAGGTGACGCCTAGCAACTTCTACACGTTCCTGCATCGTAGGTTTATCTAGATGAGTTCCTGTTTCAAAGAAGTGCTTTACTTCTCTAAAAAACCATGGATAACCTATGCTTGCGCGACCTATCATACAGCCGTCAAGACCATATTCATCACGCATTTTCATAGCAAGTTCTGGAGTAGTCACGTCTCCATTCCCAAAAATAGGAATATGCATACGTGGATTATTCTTTACGGCAGCGATAGGAGCCCAGTTAGCATTTCCTTTATACATTTGTGCTCGCGTGCGACCGTGAATAGAAAGCGCTTTGATTCCTACATCTTGTAAACGCTCTGCCACTTCCATGATTTTAATAGAATCATCATCCCAGCCTAGTCTTGTCTTTACTGTTATAGGTAAAGAGGTATGTTTTACCATTGCTTCAGTAAGGGATACCATAAGATCGATGTCTTTAAGAATTCCTGCCCCAGCGCCACGAGATACTACTTTCTTAACAGGACAACCGAAGTTGATATCAATAATATCTGGCTTTGTACGTTCTACAATCTCAACAGATTGTAACATAGAATCTAAATTAGCTCCAAAAATTTGAATCCCGACAGGTCGTTCTGTCTCATAAATATCTAGTTTCATGGTGCTTTTTGCAGCATCACGTATCAGTCCTTCACTAGAGATAAATTCCGTAAAAACAACATCGGCTCCATTTTCTTTACATAATGTACGGAATGGTGGATCGCTCACATCTTCCATCGGTGCAAGTAAGAGTGGAAAGTCTGGTAATTCTATGTCGCCTATTTTAACCATGTTGCAAAGGTAAGATGAGTTTGTTGATCTCGCTTTCGCGAAAGCGGAATAATTTTAAAGCTATATTTTACTATTTAATGCTTTTTAAAAACTAGTTTCTCAGAACGTCCTTTTTTAAAAATGTTATTACTGTTATAATGTCCTGCTCGCAATGCCTTTTGTTCTTCATACGGAAGTTGAATAATCTCGTTGCATTCTTCACTACAGCAGTTTTCATATTTTTCTTTACATGAATCGCACTGAATAAATAGTAAATGGCATGCATCGTTTGCGCAATTAGTATGTGTGTCACAAGGATTACCGCATTGATGGCAGTTTGCAATCACTTCATCTCCTATTTTCTCAGATAGTCTATGATCAAAAACAAAGTTTTTACCCTTAAACTTATTCTCTAATCCCTGTTCAGTCACTTGTCGGTGGTATTCAATAATACCACCTTCTAGCTGGAAGACATTTTCAAAACCTTTATGCTTATAATATGCACTAGCCTTTTCACAACGTATGCCACCAGTGCAGTACATGACTAGTTTTTTATCTTCTTTATGATCTTTAAGATCCTCTTCTATAATATCTAGAGAGTCTCTAAAAGTATCGACATCGGGAATCACTGCATTCTTAAAATGGCCTATTTCACT
>CAZBCH010000288.1:0-4019 GCA_964490235.1 uncultured Flavobacteriaceae bacterium
GTAGCGATAAGGGCGGTAAGGAGAATTAATGGAAAATGGAAACCTGCCACATTACGCACGTTTCCAATAAAAAGCACTTTTGCTTTTCCTTATACATTTGAAAGTAGAGGATTTTAAAATTAAGGCTTCTAATTAAATAAAGTTTAGTTTCAAATAGATGATAAAGTTATAGGTTCCTTAGTGAGTAATGCATATACTGCAAAATTTAGTTCCAGATTTTGCGATAAATAATTCTAGATGACACGCAACTATTATATCTTTCATGCATCTTTAAATAAATAATCAACTATGAAAAAAACAATCATTCTCGCATTAGCACTGTTATCTATAGGCACAATAAATGCTCAAGATAATGACCTGACCGATTCTCAAAAGAGACTGGACAAATTCAATGAGGTAAAAAAACATGAAGTAAGTCTAGATGTTTTTGCTGCAATAGCTGGGCTAGGAATCAATCCCAGATATGAATATGTTCTAGGTAGATATTCTGGAGCAGGAGTTGATCTTAATATTGGGATATTTGATAATGAAGATGATATCGATTACGTAGAAACCTTCAGTATCACCCCTTATTATAGGCAGTACTTTTTTTCAAAAGAAGATTACGGCGCAAAAGGTTTTTATGGAGAAGGGTTTGCTAAGGTTTTCACATTTGAAGACAGCTATTTTGTATCAGACACCTTTGGGCCTAGCCGTATTGAGACTGAGTCTTATACCGAAGCAGCATTAGGAGTAGGAATAGGATGGAAATGGGTAAGCGATAGTGGATTTCTTATTGATGTAGGTTTTGGGATAGGACGTAATTTAGGTCTTGCAGATGATCCAAGAGAATATGAATTACCGGAAGTTACTGGCCGTGGTGGCATTAACTTTGGATGGAGGTTTTAAAACTTAAAAATAATTAATTTAGAAATACGAGCCATAGCTCGTATTTTTTTTTTACATTTATATACAACTACTCATTACCATTGAAAACTAATAAAATCACTACCGCCCTAGAATACATAAGAAAGTTTCCTAAGTGGGAAGAACAATTGCAAACTGCTCGAGAAGTAATTAATGGTTACCCACTTGAAGAGACCATAAAATGGGGCGCACCATGCTATGTCTATAAAGGAACTAATCTCATTGGTTTGGCTGGTTTTAAAAATCACTGCGCCATATGGTTTCATAAAGGATCTTTAATTGATGATAAACATGATGCATTTAAAAATGCCCAGCCAGATAAAACAAAATTTTTAAGACAACTACGCTTTCGCGAAAGCGAGAACATCAACGTCCCACTTCTTAAAGAATATATTAATGAGGCAATTAAAATAGAAGAGCAACAAGAGGCTCCTAAAGTTAAATCCAAAACAAACAAAGAGTTTGAACTGGCTCAAGAATTAAAAGATATCTTTAAAAATGAAGTTGAGTTTCAAAATGCTTTTAAAAAATTGTCCCAATATAATCAACGAGAATACTCTAATTACATAAATGAAGCAAAGCGAGAAAGTACAAAAGAACGACGCCTGATAAAAATAAAGCCTTTAATTATGGAAGGTAAAAGCTTACACGATAAATATAAAAAGTAGCATGCCTAAAATCTATCTTAAAACCATAATACAAGCACCAATTGCATTGGTATTTGATCTTGCACGCAGTATTGATTTACATATTCTGTCTTTGCAACATACTAATGAACGAGCTGTGGCAGGTAGAACAACTGGGCTAGTAAAAAAAGGTGAAACAGTTACCTGGAGAGCAAAACATCTGGGAATTACACAAGAACTTACCAGTTTAATAACTGACGTAGAACCAAATCAATACTTTGCAGATGAGTTAGTAAAAGGCGCATTTAAGCATTTTAAACACGAGCATTTCTTTGAAAAACAGAATGATGGCAGTACGTTAATGAAAGATATATTTGAATACACATCGCCATTAGGCATTTTAGGTACACTTGCTGATGCGCTATTCTTAGAAAAATACATGACCAGATTACTAGAACAAAGAAATTTTACTTTAAAACAAGTCGCTGAAGATGGTAGATGGAAAAAACTGCCAGAAATGCAACCATCTTATGCCTTAAATAATTAATTTTTTAAATACATGCACAAAAAAACCCTTGATTATTTCAAGGGTTTTATAAATGAACTTATGTGTTCTTAATTTTCTTTTGTAATTACTTTCTCGTTTAATTTCTTAGAAAGTTCAGCAGATATTGCGCTTCTTTCAAAAGTCATTTTTCCAGCTCCTGTTTCTATCATCACCGTACCTTTATCGGCATTGATCTGATTTACTTTACCGTGAATCCCACTTGTGGTAATCACTTTAGAACCTACTTTAAGCGAGTCTGCAAATTCTTTTTCTTCTTTACGCTTTTTTGCTTGCGGTCTCATTATTAAAAAATAAAATACCGCAATTATTAAAAGGTAAGGAGCAAAATTTATAATCGTGTTAGTATCCATTAAGACTAGACCTTATGCGTTAGGCGCTGAAGCCTTAGCTTTAGGAGTTACAAATCCTTTGATACGGATAGACTCAGTACCAGACTCTGTATTAGCTTTAATAGTAACAGTTTTAGTTTGTGCGTTAGGCTTACCGTTAGTGTTGAACTTAACTAGCATTGTACCTTCACCACCTGGAGCGATAGGCTCTTTAGACCATGTAGGAACAGTACATCCACAAGATCCTTTTGCATTTACAACGATTAGAGGAGCACTACCTGTATTAGTAAATTTGTACTCATGCTCTACAACAGTACCTTCATCTACAGTTCCAAAATCAAATTCAGTTTCTTGAAAAGTCATTACTGGAAAGTTACCAGCAACTTCTTTATTTGCAGCCGCAGCTGTTAAGTTTGCCTGATCAATTGTTGCAGACTCTGCCTTTTCATTACAGCTAGTAAGTGCCATTGTAGCTACAGCAGCTACCATTAAAACTAATTTTTTCATCTTTTTTATTTTAAAATTGCTTAAAAATTTTGTGCCAAATATAATTAAAAACATAGTTAGAAACAACGCTATTAACAGTAGTCTACAGTAATCCTCTACCTATTTTATTAAGTTGGTCGCTAGTTTCAAACTCTTTGAGTAGGTTATCAAGTATACCGTTAATAAAATTTGCACTTTTAGGTGTACTATAATCTTTGGAAATCTCTAGGTATTCATTGAGAGTTACCTTCACTGGTATTTGAGGGAAGTACAAAAACTCTGCTTGGGCCATCATAATAAGGACTAAATCTATCTGGGCGATACGCTCCTTATCCCAGTTAGGTGTTTTGTTCTCAATTCTACCAGCAAGTTCATCTATGTTCAAAATGGTCTTTCTAAAAAGACTCAAAGTAAACTTACCGTCTTCATCATCTTTAAACAATGGTGGCAATACAACGTCTTTACTAGGTTTAACTTTGCGCAGGAATTGAATAACTGTAGAGTTGATTAAAGGATAGTCATCTGTCCAGGTAATATTAATATCTTCTAGGTAATCTAATAATTCATCGCTAGGTGCGATAATATCCTCATAAATGTAGGTAAGAAACTTTAAATCCTTTTTAAGAGAAGGCTCTTCGTCCATCGCATATACTACAAAGGTTTTACTTTCTTGAATCTTATGATATAGATTTTCTACATACTTAGAATCTAGATGCCATGGATCAAGATTGCGCTGTTGTAAAGCATCTTTTAAAGCTTGACTTTCTCTTAATTTTAAAAGTATTCTATTATCTATTAAATGTCTAGATGGATTGAGCTCTACATTTTTAGAAATACGTTGTTGCTTTTTTGTATGCTTATCAACAGCAACTTCATGAATCTTAACCAGCAACTGTACCATGTATAGAAACAGCGTGTAAGATTGCGTCATACTAGAGTTGATAAATTTCTCTAGATCCTTGAGGTCATCTGGACGCTGTCGTTGAAAAGAAAAGACTGCCTGCATTACTTTGATGCGCAATTGTCTTCTGTTAAGCATAAGAACGATATTTTTTTACTTAAGCGAGGCTGTTTTGTTTTGTTAGCTTTCGCGAAAGCGGAATT
>CAZBCH010000289.1:0-18080 GCA_964490235.1 uncultured Flavobacteriaceae bacterium
GAATTTAAACCAGATGTGATCATCAATAGATTCAATCATCGTACACCAGGAACGACCCATGGGCATCATACAACTAGTGCGATGTTAAGTATGAAAGTATTTGATTTTGCTGCAGATAAAACGATTTATGCAAATCAATTAAAAGATCTGGATCCATGGCAAGCACACCGTATTTTCTTTAACACCAGCTGGTGGTTTTATGGCAGTCAAGAAGCCTTTGAGAAAGCAGATAAAACGAATCTCCTCGAAATAAATGCAGGAACCTATTATCCTCATAAAGGATTATCTAATAGTGAAATAGCAGCTCTAAGTAGAAGTCAGCATAAGTCACAAGGTTTTGGCAGTAGCGGTTCTCGAGGCTCACAAACTGAATATTTAGAATATTTAAAAGGTTCTTTTCCTAGCGATAAATCTGATTTATTTTCAGGTATTAATACCACATGGACACGTGTTAAAGGTGGCAGTCGCATACAAACGCAATTGAATTCTATCATAGCAAATTATAACTTTAAGAAACCTACTGCTAGTATTACAGCTTTACTTGAGTTGCGCGATCAAATCTTGAAACTAAAGGAAGATCACTGGAAGAATATTAAATTAGAAGAACTAGACCAGATTCTTCTAGATATTACCGGTGTTTATCTCGAGGCAAGTGTATCTTCTGCTACAGCAACAGCTGGAGAATCACTAGATGTGGCAATAGAATTGACAAATCGATCTGACGAGAAGTTTAAAGTTAAGCTACTCTCTAATCAATTGGTTTCTATTGAAGAAAAGGATTTTGCTCTTAATCAAAACGAAAGTAAAAGAGTTGCTGCCACACTTCAAATCCCAGAAATCTATGAGGCAAGTACTCCTTATTATTTAAAGGAAAAAGGAAGTCTAGGAATGTACAGTTTTAAAGATCGTAGTCTTACTGGACAACCAGAAAAAAAGAGTGAATTTATTGTTAGGGCTGTAATAGATCTTAATGGTACAGAAATGTATCGAGAGATCCCAATCATTCATAAAAGAACCGATCCTGTGCGTGGTGAGGTAAATGAGCCGTTTTATATTGTTCCAGAAGTGGCAGTAAGCATTGAAAATCCTGTCTATATATTTTCAGGAAACTCATCACAACCTATTCAGGTAACTGTAAGCGCCAATAAGAGAATAGAAAATGGTACTCTAGAACTTTGCCATCCAGATCAATGGGTCGTAACACCTATGAACTTTATTATTGATACTCTAGAAAAAGGAGAGAAAAAAACCTTTACTTTTCAGGTAACACCACCTAAAAACGCGAGTAGAGGTGCAGTTTCTGGATTAGTAAAAATAGGACTTAAAACGTATTCTCAAGAAGTGATTAGTATAGAATATGATCATATTCCAGACCAGCAATTAGTCAGAAATAATGAATCTCAGGTAGTGAAGCCTGGACTTCAAAACAAAGCCCAGACCGTAGCTTATATAAATGGCGCAGGAGACGATGTTGCACAGGCAATTGAAGCCATAGGCAGTAAAGTTTTTAAATTTGAGCCTGATGAAGTTCCTTCTGATCTTTCTAAATATGATGCTGTAGTTGTAGGAATAAGAGCTTTTAATGTTGCAAGTGAAGAGATGGCTGCAATACAACCTAAATTAGACTCTTACGTTTTAAATGGTGGTACTTTATTGATGCAATACAACACAAGCAGAAGAATAGATCCAGAAGAATTAGGGCCTTTACCTATCACGCTTTCGCGAAAGCGAGTAACCGACGAAAATGCTGCTGTGAAAATACTAGAACCTAATCACAAAATAATGTCTGCACCTAACGAGATTTCAGCAGTAGACTTTGAAGGTTGGGTACAAGAGCGAGGTCTATATTTTCCTGAAAAATGGGATCCTGCCTTTACTCCTATATTAGGAATGCAAGATAAAGGTGAAGAAATGACTTATGGAAGTTTAATAGTTGCACCTTATGGAAAAGGAAATATTATTTATACCGGATTAAGTCTATTTAGAGAATTGCCAGCTGGAGTATCTGGAGCTTATAAATTACTCGCAAACATGATAAGTATAGGTGTAAAAGATGAATTAATTGAAAAAAATGATGGCCAAAGAAAATTCTAAAAAATGGAATCGTTTTTATGCACTAGTTATTGCTGCAAATATCGTTTTTGCTATACTGTTTTATATTTTAAGCTCCGTTTATGGAAATAGTTGATTGGTTCATACTAGTAAGTACACTGGCGTTTATAGTCCTCTATGGTGTTTATAAAACACGTGGTAGACAGACTAGTGAAGAATATATAAAAGGTGGTGATGCACGATGGTGGACCGTAGGATTATCTGTAATGGCAACACAAGCAAGTGCTATTACTTTTTTGAGTACACCAGGACAAGCCTATACAGACGGAATGGAGTTTGTTCAATTTTACTTTGGACTTCCTATAGCTGTCATTATTATTTGTGTCACCTTCATTCCTATTTACCATAGACTTAAGGTTTACACAGCTTATGAATTTCTGGAAAAAAGATTTGATCTTAAAACAAGATCTCTTGCTTCTATTCTATTTTTAATACAGCGAGGTCTGGCAGCAGGGATTACTATTTATGCTCCAGCAATTATACTAAGTGCGGTTCTTGATTGGGAACTCAAATATTTAAACATTATCATAGGTATACTGGTAATAATTTATACCGTTTCTGGTGGAACTAAGGCAGTAAATGTGACTCAAAAACAGCAAATGGTAGTTATCATGGCTGGTATGGTCACAGCATTTGTACTAATAGTGACCCAATTACCAGATAATGTAACTTTTGACAACGCTCTTACCATGGCTGGTAGTGCAGAAAAGATGCAGATTCTCGATTTTGACTTTTCTTTAGACGATAGGTATAATGTGTGGAGTGCTCTTTTTGGAGCTACTTTTTTGATGCTAAGTTACTTTGGTACAGATCAATCTCAAGTACAACGTTACCTGTCTGGTAAATCAGTTAAGCAAATGCGTATAGGCTTACTATTTAACGGTTTACTTAAGGTGCCTATGCAGTTTTTTATATTATTAGTAGGTGTGATGGTTTTTGTTTTGTATCAATTTAACTCTACACCTCTTAATTTTAATCCTGCAGCCGAAAAAGCAGTGAAAGAAAGTGAATTTGCTGGCGAGTACAGTCGATTAGAATCTAGTCATGAAGAAATCTTAAATGAAAAACAGCAAGTTCAGAAAAAGTATGCACATGCGTTAAGCACCTCATCAAGTTCTGATATCATTAATTATGAACTTGCTTTGATTTATTTAAGAGCGCAAGAAGAAGAAAACAGAGAAACTGCTCGTGCATTAATTGAAAAGGCTGACCAAAGCATAGAAACAAACGACAAAGATTTTGTCTTCATACATTTCATTCTAAATCATTTACCTAAAGGTTTAATAGGATTGCTACTTGCTGTAATATTAAGCGCAGCAATGAGTTCTACCGCATCAGAATTAAATGCGTTAAGCTCTACAACATCGGTAGATATTTATAAAAGATTTAGTTCTACTAAAGATAAAGATGATGACCATTATGTAAATATGAGCAAATGGTTCACGCTTATGTGGGGAATTATCGCAATATTTTTTGCGAGTTTTGTCTCCTTATTTGACAACCTGATACAGCTGGTAAATTTTATAGGTTCTATTTTCTACGGTACTATATTAGGAATCTTTTTAGTGGCTTTTTACTTTAAAAAGGTGAATGGAAAAGCAGTTTTTGTTGCAGCGTGTATTTCTCAACTTATTGTAGCAACTTGTGCCATATTACATGAATTTGTAGAAGGAATTGAGATTTTACCTTTTTTATGGCTTAATCCCTTAGGTGCGTTTTTAACTATAGGAATAGCAGTACTTATAAGTTCTACAAATAAAGGAGTTAAAACAGCTTTTCAATTTTAAGATAGTTCCATGACAAATAGGTATTATTATAATGATGGTTTTAGGGAATTTGGACCTTTCTCCATACAAGAATTACTACTAAAAAAAATAAGACCAGATTATCAACTACGTCTTGAAGGAGAAGAATCATACACTATAGCAAAAGAAGTGACAGAAGTTGCTCAATTATTTAAAGCTCAATTTCCACAAAATTCTAATGCAATAGTTCCAAACGAATTCTCTTCTCATTATAATCAAGAGCCTTCTTATCAGAATCATTTTGAGAGAGATATGAGTTTTGAGCAGCAAGACTTCAATCCAAACATTGAACCCCATATTAAAAATACGTCAACTTCTAACTGGCGCGAACTACTATTGATTGGAGTTTTAGCATTTTGGTTAGTTGAAAGTATGGTACACTGGATAATGACAATACTATCCATCGATGCTTGGTTCGGACCTGGTAGGATAGTAAGTGGGTTTGTAAGTGTCTTGTTTGCTTTTATTCCTATTTTAATAGCAATTTGTATACGACAAAGTCATTTAAAAATTATCGCAATTATTATAGGATCTATATTAACAATTAGTATGCTATCTAAACAGGTATACTGGACTTTTCAACTGTTTTAAACTAAGAGAAGTAAAAACCTGCCATCAACTTATTGAAGACAGATTTTTAAACTATTTACTATTTACTATTTACTTAATTGTAAGAGTAATTTTTGATTTTAACAGCTTTGATACTGGACATACATCCTTGGCTTTGTTTGCAACCTCAGTAAGTTTTTCTTTAGAGATTTCAGGAACATCTGCTGTGAGTGTTAAATCCACATTAGTAATTTCTCCATCTTCAAAAGTAACTTTTGCGTCTGTAGAAAGATGTGTCGCGGTAAATCCTTCTTCGTTGAGCAAAAAACTCAACTGCATGGTGTAACAACCTGCGTGAGCTGCACCTATTAGTTCTTCTGGATTTGTACCTTTCTCTTCTTCAAATCTGGTCCCAAAAGCGTATGGCGTTTTATCTAAAACCGTACTTTGAGTAGTGATGTTACCTTTTCCCTCTTTACCTGTTCCTTGCCATTGGGCATTTGCATTTCTTGAAAATTTCATTCTTCTTTTTTTAAGTATTTACTCAAATTTAGAAAATGAATATTATCTAAAAGACCTATTAACAGAGATTTGATAAATAATCAATTTTTAAATAATTAAGCTTATTAATACTTCCGCTTTCGCGAAAGCGAGATCTTTATCAATATCAAAATTTATATTCTAGACTAGTCGTCACCCTAAATTCTGTAGATAAATTGACTCCATCTGTTTCAAATGGTTGTAAGTGTTGATATATAGCTGGTTCTATGTTAAAATAAAACTTATTAAATAAATGAACTCTACTAGCTAGTGATAAATGAGCTGATACACCATAATCATAAATATTTTCAGATTTACCTATTTGTAATTCACGCGTTAGAGAAGTTAGATAAATTCTGTCATTTAACAATAATCTATTCTGTAAACCTACAATCGCAGCTAAATCAATTTTATCTCCCACAAAAGAATAGCGTGCCTGAATAGGAATTTCTAAATAGGTGAAATCCTGGCGTATTTCAATATCATTAGATGAATCAATAAAGTCACTAACTAGTTGTTCATCTACTTGATAAGATACTCTCTCTAATCTCTGAAAATTAATACTGTTAGGATCTATGTTTTTAGTTAATTGATCATACTTAACAAGATTAACTCCTATACGTATGGTCCATTTATTATATAGATTATGATGAAGTGCAATACCATAATTCAATTTCATATTTCTATCAACCTGATTGCGATCTAATCGTTTATCGATCAAAGATCCATCTTTAAAAATGTCATACCATGTAAGCATACCAGAAGCACTTACACTCCATGGATTCATATAGGCATTTTGAATACTATCGCTTTCCTTTGATTTTGGAACTTCAACAAAATTATTTTTCTCAATTTGAACATCACCTTTTGCTAAATCTTCAAAATTGTTGATTAACGAGTCCGATACCGCTGTACTTCTAACATCATTTACAATATCTGAGTTAGATAAAGTTTTTTGATTTATTACCTCTTCATCTAGATTGAATGTAATTCTATTATTTTGATCACGCCTCGTTTGAATTTGAGAGTCGGCAACAATATTCCCCAGATTATTTTTATTTGGAACGGTATGATTTGCTGAGTACACCGTATTTTTCAGATGATGGTTCTTAGGGCTGGTATTTTCTTCTTCTTGCAATTCACTTGCAACTACATTTTTATTATTAGTTTCAATATTAGAATTTTTGATAGCTGGATTTGAAATCAAAGGCTCAGGAATATTCACATTTTCCTTTGCTTCTTGATCAAGAACAAACGTATTACTTTGTTTTACATTAGAGCTGTTGTTTGTGAAGTAATTAAAAAAATAACCTCCTAAAATAAATCCTGTCAAAAGCATTCCTATACCTATAGGCCAAAACCAAAACGGTATTAATCGTCGTCTTTTCTTTTTTTTAAGCTCTGATTCTAAATTGTCCCACACTTGATCACTAGGCGTTGCTCCTAGCGATTTTAATTGCTCATTTAATGCAGATCCTATTTCTCTTTTAGTTCCCATACGATCTATTTTTTGAGTTAGCACTCCATTTTTGTAATGTTTCTTTGAGGATAATCTTTGATCTATGAAGATTAGACTTTGAAGTACCTTCTGTAATATCTAGCATTTCACTTATCTCTTTATGACTAAAACCATCAAGTTCATATAGATTAAATACCATTCTATACCGATCTGGTAATTGCTGTATGGCGTTCAAAATTTCTTTAAGAGGAACTGATTCAATTAATGTCTCCTCTATTTGAACTTCTTTTGTAATTTCTTCATTTAAAAGAATGTTGAAGGTCGAGTTCTTTTTAAACGAGGCAATTGCCGTGTTAATGGCAATACGTTTCATCCAGCCTTCAAAGCTGCCATTACCTTTATATTGATTTATGCTTGTAAAGATGATCATAAAAGAATCATGAAGAATGTCTTCTGCTTCTTCTTTATTACGGCTATACTTAAGACACAAAATGTATAGTACATCTTTATATCGTTCATATAACTCTTTTTGAGCTTTTATGTCATCCTTTTTACAAGATTTAAGCAGTTCTTTTAAGTTCAAGCTTAGTTATTTTTAAAGTTCAAAGTTATATCTATATTTAATAGTATTTAAAAGGCAAAAAGGTTGCGTCTCAAAATAAAAAAACCGCTTAGAAATTTTCTAAACGGTTTTAAATGATCACGCTTTCGCGAAAGCGGTTTACTATCAAATCATCTTTTACATCTTAACGCCCCATTCTTTAAGGCTGTCTTTATTAAGCTTTACATAATCCATGTTACCTGCTTTTTGTGCAAGATCTAGGGAGGTTTTTGCACTTGCAATAGCCGCCGTAGTATTACCCATTTTAGCCTCTATAAGAGACTTTCTTCTATGCATCCAATATGCTTCAGGACGTGCTTCAACAGCTTTAGAAATCCACATGTGTGCTTTATCTAAATCCTTATTTGCATCAAGGTAAAAAGTTGCTGCGCTGTAATAGTCATTTGCACTAGGTCCAGCCATCACTTTATCAATACTGGCTTGAGTTTTTGATGCTGTAGGAACTGTAAAAGGAACGGCAACCATAGTCTGATCCCACATCATTTGTAAATGTGCTCCATCCATTGTTAATTCATTTATTGCCATCGTCCAGCTTTCTACTGGATTTTTTAATTTGTTAGTTTCTACAGTTGCAGTAGCTACAACTTTAGAATCATCCCATTTTGCAGGATTACCCCAGTTGCTAGTATCATTATACAACATAACAGTCCATTCTTTTTTACCAGGCTTTGTATATACCGCATATGTTCCAGCTTCTACATTTGTACCAGCAAACTTCACATCATCAGAGAAGGTAATCATAGAGTTTTGATTAGCACCTGTTCTCCATAACTTATCAAATGGCACTAGATTACCAAAGATTTCTCTTTCTCTCATAGCTGGCCTAGAATATTCTAACGTTACTTCTGTAAGGCCTACTGTTTGCATAGTTTTTGCTTTAGGACTAGGTTGCGGCGCCTCTATTTGAGCTATAGCTGTACTAGCAATTAACAAAAGGGATAAAGAAAATAGTAATTTTTTCATCGTAATAATTTTAGATTTTATTTCTGTGTAAATGTCGCTTATTTAAGCTTTTTAAAGTGTTATCATTTTCTTAACTCACACCTTTTGCGCTAGAGAAGAAAATCATTTTAATGGCAACTATTATAAGTATTACCCCAAATATTTTCTTGAGCATTTGCTGATTTATGTTTATCGCAATTTTAGAACCAAAAAAACCACCTACAACAAAGGCAGCTGCAATAATCAATGCATAACGCCAGTCTAGGGTGTGTCCGTTTTTATGATAGGTATATGCCGCTAAAAATGTTACTGGAACTGCTAGTACGGCAAGACTCATGCCTTGGGCTTGATGCTGTGAATAACCTAAAAACCATATCGCTAGCGGGACCATAATGACGCCGCCGCCTACTCCTACACTACCGCTCAAAACGCCAGCAAGTAAACCTATTAACAAAAGAAATAGTATAGTTGATAAAGTCATCTTTTTTTGTTTCATGTTTAAAGTAATGGAGCCCATAATCTACAAAAAGACTCTTTAAATTTATTCCACTTATCTCTTTTTACCCATTTATCGAGAATAACCTCTTCACAGGATTCAAGATCTTTACGATATTGATCGTTAAGCTCTTCAGAAATATCATCATCAAAAATAAGGGCATTAATCTCAAAGTTAATGTCAAAACTGCGATAATCCATATTTGATGTACCTATAGTCGCAAATTCTTCATCTACCACCATCGTTTTTGCATGTAACATTCCTTTGTGGTACCAGTAAATCTTTACACCGCTTTCCAAAATTTCTCTAAAGTAAGAACGACTGGCATATCTAGCAGCCCAACTATCTCCTTTTTTAGGAACCATTATTTCTACTTTTACTCCTGCACGAGCAGCACTCTTAAGTGCAGTTAATATGGCTTCATTAGGTATAAAATAAGGTGTAGTAATCTTAATACTCTCCTCAGCAGTAGTAATAGCTATAAATATAGCTTCCATGATGTTAGCCCAGTCGGTATCTGGACCACTTGCGGCGATTTGTACCGGTTTATTTTCACCTTCGTCAATTTCTGGAAAGTAAGAATCTGGTATTTCAATACTTGTATCTTCATGAATATGGTCGCAAACAAAATACCAATTAAGTAACCACTGTACCTGCATACTTTTTACTGCATGACCTTCAATTCTTAAATGTGTATCTCTCCAGTACTCAGAAGGATCGTCATCTTTTTTATTTACATAATCATCACTTACGTTAACGCCTCCTAAATAACCTATGTGACCATCTATAATACAAATTTTACGGTGATTTCTATAATTTGCTTTACGAGTAAAATTAGAGAAAATAACAGGCATAAAGGCATGAAATTCAATACCTGCATTTTTCATACGCATCTTTGCTTTTCTGGAAAGTGAACTACCTACAGAATCATAAATAAGCTTCACTTCTACATCGCGTTTTCTAGCATCTATCAATTTATCAATAAATTGAGTACCGATGTTATCGTCTTGAAAAATAAAATATTCAATATGAATATGATCTTTAGCCTCGTCTAGATCTTTAAAAATACTTTTAAAAGTTTCTTCACCATTTATCAGAACGTCTAAGTCGTTTTTTAAAGTAAGTAAGGCAGCCTGATTATGATTAAGTAGTTTTACTAGTTTTATTCTATCTTCAAGAAAGTCGTTTTCGTACTCGGTGAGTTGCGCTTCTGTCAATTGTAGTCTTGCACTCCAATCTTTAATTAATTGATGTGCCGTTAGATCTTTGCGCTTGAAAATTTTGGACTTGCGGTATTCTAACCCAAAAAAATAATAAATACCTAAACCTATAAATGGCAAGGCAACAAGAAATAACAAAGAACTAACTGTTTTTCTTGGGTTTTGGTTACTTTTTATTAGAAAAAATGCAGCACTTAAAGCTATCGCATAATTGATAATCAATAAGCTAAAAAACCAATTGTTTAAAACCCAATTCATAATTTTTAATCGTAGTAACCTGCCTCTGGTAAGGCAATTTCATACTCCTTTTTAGATGCATTATTTAATTTAGGTTCTCTTAACCATGGATTGTGAATTTTAAGGATTTTGTAATTTATATTGTTCGCTTTCGCGAAAGCGGCCAAATCATCAATCTCATAATCCACTACTATTTTTCTAGTTGGAACAAAATCATATCCATGACTTGCATCTACATTAAAACCAAAGTTCTTAGGGTTCTTTAAAATTTCTTTGATAGCCAGAATACGGAAAACGTAACGTCCTGTTTCATCACCTAAAAGTAAATCGTAATAATTTTCTACACCTTGCGCCTCTAGTTGCTTATTAATTCCAGCATTACCAGCATTATAAGCTGCACCGGCAAGAGTCCAACTTCCAAATTTTTCTTTACTTTCCAACAGGTAATCGCAAGCTGCTTGAGTTGCCATTTCTAGGTGGTAACGTTCATCAACATTTGCATTTACTTCTAAGCCTAATTCTCTTGCTGTTTTAGGCATTATTTGCCAAAAACCGCGCGCGCCAGCAGGAGATGTAACATTTTGTAGACCACTTTCAATAACCGCAAGGTATTTAAAGTCATCTGGAACACCGTTTTTCTTAAGGATAGGTTCAATAATAGGAAAGTATTTTTGTGCTCTTTTGATTAAAAGAATACCATTTGATTGCCAGTAAGTGTTTACAAGGAATTCACGATCTGCACGTTCCTTGATATCTGGTTGATCTAGAGGAACCTCTTCTCCCGCAAAATCTAATTTCTTAGGTAGGTTTACACTATAAACATTATAATCTTTCACTCTTTTTTCAGAAGGGTCAATTTTTGTGGTATTTAAAGTATCTGTACCATTTGATGTAGACATACCACCACCTTGCTGAATTGCACTAATAGTAAATATAAATATTATCGCTATCAAAGCGCCTAAAAGTATCTTTTTCATGAGCTTAAGTATTTTTTTCAAAGATATAAAAGTTGTTATGAGAATAGTTCTAAAGAGAACACTCATTACATTTTTTTATGAACCGATTAATTGAGGTAAATGTTCATTAAACCAGCGGAAACGGTTTACTATCATAACATGTGTTCCATTAGGTACAACGATACAATCGTCTATATATTTGATGGGAAAAACAGGATCTTTATCGCCATGAATATGAATACAATCAGGTATTGCAGACTCTTGATCCCAATTTATGATTGTATCTAGCGCCCAGTCTAAATAAATAGAACTATTTACTGAAAGATATTTTTTGTACATCTCTATTTTCTTTGGAGCGATACCAAAACTATATTTACTAAGAACATCTATACTTTGTACGAGACTGGTAGGTAACATTTTATGTAATCCTGTTGTTTTTGAAAATCTCATTCTTCTGGGAAATTCTTTATTTGATTTTACTGTAGAAATAAGAATCAATTTTTCTACCTTAATCTGTTTTGCCATTTCTTGCACTATAACACCACCAAAAGAAACTCCTATTAAAACTGGATTATCGTGTTTTACATCTTTCAATAACCTTTGAACATATGAGTTTAAACTCTCATTCTTGAAAGGGACAATCCATTCTAAAAAGTGCATCACATAATTTTCTTCAGGTAATTTAATATTCTCATATATGGAAGAAGATGCGGCCATACCAGGCATAAAATAAACATGTTTCATAAAATCATAGTCGCTTTAGATGAGGCCTTTAACATTTATAGTATGCAAAGCATATAATTTTTAGACTATCTTTGCAAGATAGAAAGAGAAAATTTTACTCTTATCACTAATCTACCATAAAGTTACTTTTTAAATAGTGTCGTTCTACTTTAAGTAGAAATGGAATGGAGTTAAAATAATGTATATGGATTCTACTAGTACTTTAGAGGTTACTGACAATGAGTTTTTACGTCAGTACGAAGGTCGTAAAGGCGATTTGTTAGCCACAATTGAATATGCTCAACAAGAAAGAAAGATATTTCTAACTAAATATATTGTTCCTGAAGAGTTAGAATTTGACAATGATTTTAGAGACGAGTTTTTAACAGCTGTTTTTGAGGACATTAAAAATGTTAAGGAACTTAAAGTCGTGCCTACTCACCCTAAGATTGCTGGTTTTGTTAGAAAATATAGATTGAAGTATAAAGAAATGCTACCGGTAGGTATCGCCATCTAACTAATCAATTTTTTAAGTTTAAATTTTATTATTCAAATCTCTAAATCTAGATCTAGCATCTTCTAGATCATCTGGAGTATCTATTCCTATACTTTGATGGTCAGTCTTTATCATTTTTATCTTTTTGCCATGTTCTAGATACCTAATGCATTCTATTTTCTCAACTAATTCTAATGGTGTAGGAGATTGATTGTAAAAATCTAATAAGGCTTCTTTTCTAAATGCGTATATTCCTATATGTTTATAAACAGGTAGCTTTATAGTGATATCACGAGCAAATGGAATAGCAGATCGAGAAAAATATAAAGCATTTCCTGACAAGTCAGTTATCACTTTCACATTATTAGGGTTTTGAACATCTTTCTCACTCTTCAACTCATGCATTAAAGAGGCGAGTGAGATTTCTTTATTTGCATCCTGTTCAAATACTTCTATTAGTTTTTCGAGATCGGCTTTATTTGTAAAAGGTTCATCTCCTTGAACGTTTATTATTATGTCCGCTTCATAATTCTCAACAGCCTCTGCAATTCGATCACTTCCAGTTTCATGAGTTTTATGACTCATAACCGCTTCTCCTCCATTCTCAACGATCTCCTTATATATCAAATCACTATCTGTAGCGACCAGAACTTGATCAAACAACCCAGTGTGTAAAGCTGCTTCATACGTGCGTAAAATCACAGATTTACCACATAGATCTTTCATGAGTTTACCAGGAAATCTACTGGCTTCAAAACGTGCTGGAATTACGGCTATTTTTTTCAATGAATCTTTTTTAATTTTGAGAGAAAAGGAATTGCTTTTCTTTGATAAGAATTACTTAATCTATGAACAAATTTACTATTTCCTCAACTCCATATTATCGATAAGTAAATAAATTTTGTCGTTTTCTAATACTCTACATAGGTGTCACCGATTATAGAAATCAATTGATAGGCGCTCAAATTACTCCATATTTATATTCATGGGAATTGTCTAGCGTTACGTAGTCTATAACTTTAGGTGGTTATATGTATCTCGCTTTCGCGAAAGCGGAATTTTAAACAACTATTTCTTCCTTCTTTTTCTTAAACAGTTTTTTGTACAGTTTTCTCATACCTATTAATAAGAAAAATACGATTATAACAGCAAGAGGTGCAAAAGCGATGGATAATATAGACAAAACACTTGAAAAACCTGCCTCTACAGTACTTATTACTGGATTACCAAAACCACCAGTAGCAGCTGTACTTGTAGCCCGTGCTGCAGATGTGGTAGTAGAAATCGCAGCAGCAGTTCCTCCACCGGCAATTATTGCGAGAGTCCATGTAAAAACTGGATTCATGTCTGCAGCGACACTTACCATAACGATTGTTCCTGCTAATGCGGCTAATGGTACAGATATAGTATCGAGTAAATTATCTACAAAAGGTATATAATATGCGAGTAATTCTACAACTGCGGCTACTCCTAGAACGATAACAGCAGTTAAACTTCCTGCCCATTGCCAGCTCTCGTTAAGCGGAATCAATTCAAAATAAGCGGCTAGGCTTGCAAAAAGTAATGGGATAAATATTCTAAAGCCTGCACTTGCCGCCAGCCCTATTCCTAGGCAAATACTAAAAATAATTTCAAACATAATTAATGTTCTATAAAATGGTCATTCTTAAAGCCGATAAGATACAAATTTGTTTTGGCACGTGTCACTGCTGTGTATAACCACCTGAGATAGCCTTTATCTGGTCCTTCTGGCAGATAAGGTTGTTCTATTATTACATTTTCCCATTGTCCACCTTGCGATTTATGACAAGTAATGGCATAAGAGAATTTTACCTGTAATGCATTAAAAAAAGGATTTTCTTTGATTTCTTTGTATTGTTTATATTTAGGTAGTTTTAAATAATCCATGCGCACTTCTTGATAGAGTTTGTTACTCTCTTCATAAGTTAGAGACGGAGATTCTGAAGTGAGTGTATCTAGCAATAGTACCGTTTCAAATTCTTTCATTTTTGGGTAATCTACCATACGTACTTTAACCTCGGCAAAATGAAAACCGTAAATATTCTTAAACGCAAATATTTCTAATACCTCTATAATATCTCCATTTGCAATAAATCCTGCATCGCTAGAAGGCTGTAACCAGTGGTAATTGTTCTTTACCACCATAAGATAGTCACCTGGTGATAATTCATTTTCATTAAAAAGAATACGAGATCTTATTTGCTGATTGTATAAGTTAGCTCTCTTGTTAGAACGCACGATAATGGCTGTCTCTTCATGACCATGAAAATCATAGGCGCTATTAATGGTATCCATGATTTCATAACCATCGATTAATCTATTGATATCTGTGAACTGCTCTACATCAAATTTAAAATCAAATTCTTCATGTAAAATATGGTTACGTATTCCAGTAGCGTTTAATAAAATCCCAGAGTTTTCGCTTTGTCTTTTTACTTCGTCCAATTCTATTTCTGTGACTTCTTTTAGATAACGCTGTTCAATTAACTGACTATCTAGTGCAGGAGAGACATCTAGTTTTACTGGTGGTAATTGTGCAGTATCACCTATAATCATCAACTTACAGTTAACACCACTGTAAACATATTCAATCAAATCGTCTAGAAGAGAGCCATTCCCGCCAAACATTTTATTTTCGGCAGCTACATCTGGAATCATAGAGGCTTCATCAACAACAAAAAGTGAATTACGGTGCTTGTTTTGCTTAAGTGTAAATTGAACTCCACCGTTTCCTTGACCTTTGGGATAATAAATTTCTCGATGGATAGTGGCCGCTTGTTTATTTGAATAATTACTGATCACTTTTGCAGCTCTTCCAGTAGGTGCTAGAAGAACACACTTCATTTTTAATTTCCAAATACTCTTTACAATTGTGCTAGTAAGGGTAGTTTTTCCTGTTCCAGCATAACCTCTTAACATAAATAATCGATCTTTATTTTTATCGATGATAAAATCAGCTAGGGATTCTAAAGCCCTATCTTGTTCATTTGTAGGCTTGAACGGAAAATCAACTAGTAAAACTTTGTAAAATTCTTGTGGAGTCATTGACAATTGTGGAAAACTGAGTATAAACTTAAGTCAATTTTTATATCTCAGGCTAGGACGAGCGAAAAAAAATTGTAGATTTGTTTGCGTTGAAATAAAGCATTAAACCATTAAAATATGTTCAATTTAATTATATCAGTTGTATTAGGTCTGATCGTTCTTGTTCTACTGGCCATCTTCATTAATAAAATTCCTAAAAAGCTACATCCATTAGTAGTTGTACTATTATTAGGAGTAAGTGGATTTTTTGGTTACAAACTTTATAAGTCTATAGAAGAACCTGTAAAATTTGAAGCTGCAAAGGAAGAAAGATATAGAGACGTTGTTGCCCAGCTTATCTTAATACGTGAAGCACAAAACGCACATAAGAATATCACTGGAACATATACAGACGATATTAATAAACTGGCTCGTTTTATTGATACTGCCCAGTTTGCACTTACTCAAAAGCGCGACAGTACTGTAATAGATGAAGAGCGCAATCTTAAATTTAGACTAAGAGCAGATGACCCTAACGGTTATAAAAAAGAAATTACTATTACAGATACTTTAGGATTTAGATCTGTAAAGGATTCTCTTTTTAGAAATGTAGATGTAGCACAATTATTAAAATATAATACCATTAAAGGAGCGCCAGGAGCTATAGAATTAAAGACAGATGTTGTTATCGATAAAGATAATCGCGTTCCTGTTTTTCAAGCTACTGCAAAAAAAGAAGACATCCTTTTTGATCAACCAGAGCGACTTTTAAAAGATGAACTAGAAGTGAAAAGCGTAGAGGCGATCGATGGTCCTACTATTTATGTAGGTAGCCTAGACGAGATCACGACTAGTGGTAACTGGCCTAGACAGTATGCACTTAAAGACGATAACTAGTCCTAGCGACACCATAAAGAAACTGTCCGTTCTGATTCATCAGGATGGACTTTCTTTTTATATCTATAACTCATCTGGAGTTATAGACTCCATCCATAGAACGTTTAAACATGCTGCAAATCCTGTCGAAATATTGCAATCTATAGAAACATGTTTTGAACAAGAAGCTGTTTTAGATACCGCTTTCGCGAAAGCGACACTTATTTACCACCATCAAATTTTTACAAGTGTTCCCAAAACTATTTTTAGTGAAGAAAACGCTGTTGATTATCTAAAATATAATGCACATATAATAGAAACTGATGTATTGAGCGTAGATGAGAGTACAAAACTAGATGGTGCCAATACTGTTTATGTGGCCTATGAAAACATCAATAACTACTTTTTTGATAAATACGGTAGTTATAATTATTATCATTATAGTAATCGTATTTTAGAGCTGCATTCTAATGAAACGATCGCAATACAACCACAGGTTTTTCTAGACATTAAAGCTAGTCATTTTTACTTATCTATCTTCAATAAAGGGAAGCTTACGGCTCACAATCTTTTTCCATATGATGCGATTGAAGATATATTATATTATACTCTGTTTACAACGCATCATAATGGGCTAGATCCAGAAACTATGGAAATGAACGTTTATAGCGAGGAGAAAAATGACTCGCTATATGAGCTTTTATATACATATGTGCGCCATGTAAATTTTAAAACTGATTATTCAAATTATATCAAACAAATTTTATGCGTATAATATCTGGAACACATAAAGGACGCCGTATACAAGCTCCTAAAAATTTACCAGTAAGACCCACGACAGATATGTCTAAAGAGGCATTGTTTAACATCTTGCGCCATAAAATTCATATTCAAGATATTGATATGCTCGAACTCTTTGCTGGTAGCGGGAACATGTCTTATGAGTTTTGTAGTCGTGGAGCAGGTAATGTTATTGCAGTAGATCAACATTATCCTTGTATCGCATTTATTAAAAAAACAGCCGAAGAACTAGACTTTCCTATAGATACTATAAAAGCAGACGTTTTTAAATTTCTAGAAAACCATAAAGGGAAATATGATATCATCTTTGCAGATCCTCCATATGCACTAGAAGAAGAAGAATTTCTAAAAATACCCAATTACGTATACGAAAACGAGCTCCTTGCCGAAGATGGACTATTAATCATAGAACATTCCAAACACACTTCATTAGCAAATCATGAGAATTTTGATAATGAGCGACGTTATGGTGGTACGGTTTTTAGTTTTTTTGAAGGTCCTAGTAGTGAGAAAGAATAAAATTTTTAATTATGATTAACACACACAGCTATAGATAGTAAAGGATATAAAGACTGGTTGTACTGCTAATTCCAATACTAATCTGACTTTGATAGATACATTTAAATAAAACGTAATTATAATAAAAGATCCAATAAGTTGAAAAATAGAGTATTTGTATAAAACTCTAAAAAAAAATAGCAGGTCTATAAGCCGGATTCTGTTACTCAATTGCTTGAATACCTCATCATTTATCTAGAATAACGATTACTCGTTATCTCAAACTGCCTACCCTTCAGAATCACGCGGATAACGCTCAAGCTCTGATTTACGCGACATTTCACCACATAGAGTTTACCTGGTTTCACTACAGCATTATCTGTACATACTTTCTGTTGCACTAGTCCTATCTCGCTTTCGCGAAAGCGAAAACAAAACGACGGCCGTTAGCCGCTATGTTATCCTATGGTGTCCGGACTTTCCTACCTTGCATGCGCAAGATCGATGAGGCGACCTGCTATGCCGCAAAACTAATTAATAAATGTTGATAATTTGCATAAATAATACACACATAAAGTTGAGCAAAAAGACAGCAGAAAAGTATCTTTGACGTATGGAACCATTTATAGTATCGGCTAGAAAATACCGTCCTGAAACCTTTGAAGATGTCGTAGGTCAAGGCGCTATAACACAGACTCTGGAG
>CAZBCH010000290.1:0-2193 GCA_964490235.1 uncultured Flavobacteriaceae bacterium
TGTTAATTTACAACGATTATGCAACCTAACAGGAGAGGCATTCTTAGGAAGTTTTTGTAACTCCTCGTACTCACCAGCTTCCTTAAGAGCCTTACGCTTTGCAGCATATTTATCGACTAATGCTTGACGCTTGCGCTCACGCGCTTTCATTGATTCTTTTGCCATCTCTATTAATTCTTTTTGAAAGGTAAACCTAGCTCTGTAAGCAAAGATTTAGCCTCTTTATCTGTTGCTGCGGAAGTTACAAAGGTAATATCCATACCTGAGATTTTATTAACTTTATCTATATTGATTTCAGGAAAAATAATTTGCTCCGTAATACCAAGGTTATAATTTCCCCTACCATCAAAACCATTAGCTTTAATACCCTGAAAATCTCTAACTCTGGGTAATGCAACTGTAACAAAACGATCTAAAAATTCATACATTCTATCACCACGCAAAGTCACTTTAACACCGATCGGCATACCTTTACGAAGTTTAAAAGAAGCAACATCCTTTTTAGAAAGAGTAGCCACCGCTTTTTGCCCAGTAATTGTAGTAAATTCTTCGATTGCGTAGTCGATAAGCTTCTTATCCGCAACTGCACCACCGACACCACGACTTAGTACAATTTTCTGCAACTTTGGAATTTCCATAACATTCTTATAAGAAAATTCACTCTGTAAAGCCGAAGTAATTCGTTCCTTATATTCTCCTTTTAGTCTAGGTACGTATGACATGATTATATAACTTCTTTTGTTGTTTTAGCAATCCTAACATTTTTACCATCCTTCGATGTGAATGCAACCTTTGTTGATTTACCATTTCCATCGATCAACGATAAATTAGAAATATGTAAAGACGCTTCCTTTTCTTTTATTCCTCCTTGCGGATTAGTGGCACTAGGCTTTTCATGCTTTGATACCATGTTGACACCTTCCACGATAGCTCTATCCTTTGATAAAATTACCTTGGTAACTTTACCTTCAGCACCTTTATGAGCACCAGCAATAACTCTAACAGTATCTCCTGTTCTTATCTTAAACTTCTTCATAATTTACTCTATAGCACCTCTGGCGCAAGTGAAACAATTTTCATAAACTGTTTGTCTCGCAGTTCACGAGCAACCGGCCCAAACACCCTAGTTCCTCTCATATCCGAAGTAGGATTGAGTAAAACACAAGCATTATCATCAAAACGTATATATGAACCATCCGGTCTACGAACCTCTTTCTTAGTTCTTACTACAACCGCAGTAGAAACAGCTCCCTTTTTAATATTTCCATTAGGGGTAGATTCCTTCACCGAAACGACTATCTTATCACCGACAGAAGCATATCTCCTTTTAGTACCACCTAAAACACGAATACACAAAACTTCTTTTGCACCGGTATTATCGGCTACCTTTAATCTAGATTCTTGTTGTACCATTACTTAGCTCTTTCTAAAATTTCAACTAATCTCCAATTCTTAGACTTGCTTAAAGGACGAGTTTCCATAATACGAACCGTATCACCTTCATTACAGTCATTATTCTCATCGTGAGCAACGTACTTTTTTGTCTTTAAAACAAACTTTCCATACATAGGGTGTTTTTGTCTTTTTACTTCAGCAACTACAATGCTCTTATGCATTTTGTTACTTTTAACAACACCCACACGCTCTTTTCTTAAATTTCTAGTCTCCATTATAACTATTTATTATTTAAAGCAGTCTTTATTCTCGCAATCGTCTTACGTAACTTAGTAATCTGTGAAGGATTATCAAGTGGCGACATGCTATGAGATCTTTTTAGATCACTGTAAGCTATTTGAGACTCAACAAGCTTATCTTTTAATTCATCCAGTGAATAACCGTTTACCTCTGATTGTTTCATGACTTAATATTATTCTTGATAATCGCGAGCGACTATAAATTTTGTTTTAACAGGTAACTTCTGAGCAGCAAGCCTTAACGCTTCCTGAGCAACAGCCTGAGGAACACCAGATATTTCAAAAAGAATTCTACCAGGTTTAACCACAGCTGCCCAATACTCGACATTACCTTTACCTTTACCCATACGCACCTCTAAAGGCTTCTTAGTAATAGGTTTATCAGGGAAAATCTTAATCCATAAAGATCCTTCTCTCTTCATAAACCGAGTTGCAGCAATACGCGCAGCTTCAATTTGTCTTGAATTAATGAAATTAGAATCTAAAGATTGGATACCAA
>CAZBCH010000291.1:0-3981 GCA_964490235.1 uncultured Flavobacteriaceae bacterium
TATATTACCTAGCTCTGAAGCTATGTAATGATCTATATCAACGCCATTGGATATTGCTTTCTCTAATTCCTGCTGCACACGTTCAGGGCTTTTGAATGTTGTTTTTTGTCTTTCATCCATAATCTTATATGTTTTATTTTAGAGAATAAAAAGATTTTCTTGTTCTGTCACTGATATTTACAATCAGGGCAGTTGCATGAAATTTACTATTCAGTTTCCTTACGCTATAACGAAAACTACAAAATTACGAAAACTACAGAATTCAATCTAATACATTAAGGGAAAGAGTAGGGTGGGGTAGTACAGATAAGTTAGCACTTTTCAAAAACACTATTTAGTAGGGGAGAACAATATAATTTAAAAGCTTAATTAGGGTTTTATAATTAGTATTATCTGAAAATTGTTTTTTTGAGCATTCTGTATCATTACATTACTAGTCACTAGCAGCAAGTTATAGTTCTGCTATAATATCCACCATGTCATTTTGTATAGAAAACAAGCTAAACTGGCTCTATATAGATGTAAACAGCTATTTTGCAACTATAGAGCAGCAACTTAATCCGGATTTAAGACACAAGCCGGTTGCGGTAGTTCCACTACTATCAGATAGTACATGTGCAATAGCTGCAAGTCATGAGGCAAAGCTCAAGGGTATAGGAACAGGGACCAAAATATACAGAGCGAAAAAGCTCTGCCCAGATCTGATCTGTATCAGGGCAAGGCATAATGTCTACGTGGAATATCACCATAAAATATTTAGGGAAATAGACTTATACCTACATGTAGACCATATATTCTCTATAGATGAGGGAGCTTGTAAACTAACTGGCAAATATTGCAACGAGAGAGATGCCATATCTATTGGAAGAATAATAAAAAAAGCAATACGTGATAATGTGGGTGAATACATTAGCTGTTCTATAGGCATTGCACCTAATAGGTATCTTGCAAAAATAGCTTCTAATATAAAAAAACCAGATGGCCTTTCGGTCATTGCTCCATCAGAATTACCAGATAAGCTTTACTCGTTAAACCTAAGGTCATTGCCTGGAATAGGGGTAAAAACAAGAGACAGATTAATACAAAATGGTATTTCCTCAATAGAGCAACTTTGTCACCTGGATAGATCAAGAATAAAAGCATTATGGGGAAACATCTGGGGAGAAAAAGTTTGGTATTTAATCAGAGGAGCGGATTTACCGTTAGAAGAAACGAAAAAAGCAACAATAGGGCATAGTAAGGTTCTAGGGCCAGACCTACAATCAGCAGAGGAGGCTAGATCGGTTCTTATTAACTTAACACTAAAGGCCGCAAGTAGGTTAAGATCAAAGGATCTGTATACGACTAATATACTACTTAATATAGATTTGAAGTCTGGAAAGTCCATAAAAGAAAGTACAAAGGTAGAGTTATCTGATGATAGCAGCTTAATTCTCAAATACGCTTTAAAATCCTGGGACAAAATCATTAAGAATCTAAAACCAGAGAAGATAAAAATTAAGAAATTAGCAATTAGCTTTCATAATCTACAAAAAGAATCTAACCAGCTTACGTTTAGGGACTATAATGAGCAAAGAAAAAGACAGAGAATATCAAGAGTGATTGATTATATAAACAAAAAGCTAGGCAAGGACTCGGTATCTATAGGCATTGCCCCTAAAACAAACAAAACTCAGGATATAATAGCCTTTGGTCATATACCAAAAACAGGTGACTCTTAAAATCCAAAACAAAGTCTCATATCGCTGTAAAAATAGCATTTGCAAGGGAAGGAAAGAGAAAATTCATATTCAGATCCACTCTAAGAACCTGTCTTGCAGGTGCTAAACTATGGTGTACCAACAATACAGAAAAAGCCAATACAATAATTTGTATACTTGTATGCAAATATCGTTCGCAGTTTTTCCATAATCTTCGGCATTTATCTAGTTATGAAAACGAACTCTCTACAATCCATCTTTTGAGAATAACCTTAAAAATATGCATATCACTACGCCCTTACTCCCTATACAGGGCATACTAAAATTTTGGATACAGAATTAGCAGATTTTTTTCCTGCATACCCAGAGTCCACAAAAATATTTTGAACTTGAGATAAATTTTCATGGTTTTTATAAGCATCTCTATAGCTCCGTTTCTATCGGTGACATCAGCCTTATTAACAAACACAGCATGCAGTAAACTATTGGGATCAACTGCAATATGACGTTTAATGCATATCTTCGTGAGAGCCAATATGAAGAATCATATCATCTGTAGACTCATCCATTTTAGAAAAATCACTGTTTGGAAAGAGCCCCTCAATCTCTCTATCGAGGTAAACAATTACAAGAGATAGAATAAGAGAAAAAATTAAAAATTCAATCGACGTCATTACAACCCCAGTTTGCTTATACCATAAGTATATAATATGCTTATTATATTAAGAAACAATTAACGCAGAATATCAGTGTCACTTGCCAGGCATATTAATCTCGGCTGGTATCCTGGTAAAGAGACTCTAAACAGGTTCTCAGACATCAAACTGAGACAGGTTGTATACTTGTCATTGCCCTGTGACTATGCTAAGAAAACAGGATCTGACCAGCTATTCTGACCTACTTTTTTTGGCCAAGTGGGAATGCCCACTAGAAATAAAAATTAGTAGAGAGGTGCAAACAAACTTTATCTTAGTTGCAGGATAAAGTATATTTTCACTTTTGTAGTTCTATACTTGCTAATCAATATTATGTCATCTTTAGATAACGAAAAAAACTTCTCTATCTTGGTCATTAAAGACTCGAATATTACACAACTCTTCAATTTCAGCATCAGAAAGTAAGTTAATTCCAGTTCTAGTCTTCATAATAGGAGTTCATTTAAACGAATGTTTTTATTAACTGATAACAACAAAAAATTATACTATCAGAAACCTGAACAAAATAGTCAATAATTGCTATTCATATTATCAAAGTTTATATAAGCTATAAAAACAAATAAAACATGAACTAATAGACTATGAAATACGGATATGCAAGAATTTCAACTAAAGATCAAAATCTCAATATGCAAATCGACGCATTAGAACAATATGGTTGCCAGAAAATTTATTCAGAACAAGCAAAAGGAGCAAAAGCCGATCGACCGAAATGGCTAGAATTACTATCTCAAATTAAAAGTGGCGATACATTGGTTGTATGGAAATTAGATCGTATGGGGAGATCATTACACCATTTGATCAAAATAGTGAACGAACTTATGGCAAAGAATGTATCTATCATTAGCCTAAATGACCCAATCAATACTACCACTGCTCAAGGGAAACTAATGTTTAATATATTTGCCTCACTTGCTGAATTTGAAAAAGACCTGATCAGAGAAAGAACAATGGCTGGTCTAAGATCAGCTAGAGTTAGAGGTCGTATGGGAGGAAGACCAAAGGGATTGTCATCTGAAGCAAAACTTAAAGCCTGTACTGCAGAAGCTTTATACACACAAAAAGAACTCACTATAAAAGAAATTACGCAACAACTGGATATATCCAAAACCACGCTCTATAAATATTTGCGTTATAGAAATGTTAAAATATTCAGTGACAAAGTAAAAAATAATCTAAAATAAAGTGCCTACATGCTTCAAACCCTGTTGAACAAAGGGTAAAAATTTTGAAAACGACAAAAATGGGTGTTCTCCTAATGTGGCCCCTAATAAAAGAACCACCTTAAGTCGGTTAGCTGCTTTTTTGCCCTCCAAGCACCAAAGCTTACATAGGCTCGGCGGAGCTGCGAGATACCAGCCTTATAGCCTAGATGCTAGCAATTTAGTGATGCTAATTATATATTAGCTATATTGCTAGGGGAGGGGACTTTAATGGCCAAGAGGTCAGCGCAATATTACCGGGATTATCGGGAAAAAAATCGAGACAAAATCAATGCAAGAAGGCGAGAGCTATACCACAGGCGTAAATCTTTACAAAAAGGAGAAAATGTAACTGAACTATTT
>CAZBCH010000292.1:0-8292 GCA_964490235.1 uncultured Flavobacteriaceae bacterium
AGCTTTAGATATAAGATATTCTAATTATCCAGAAAGATTAGTATTGGCACAATTTCTTTTAGAAAGAGAAAAAATCGATGAAGCTAAAGAATTAGTAAGTGAGCTACTTTCTGAACATAATTATATGAGCAAACCCAATAAAAGAATTTATCGCGATACTTTTATGGAGGTTAAAAAGCTGAGTGATACGCTGCAATTAGAATACAATTAGAACCACCTTTTTGTTTTAATAAATTGAAAACAATAATTCTTATTACTTAAGATTTCAAATTACTTCTTAAACGACTCTAAAATCTCTTGGTACGTTTTAGCATTCTGTGGATGTGATTCTAAATATTCAAATACTTGAGCGATTACATTTTTTGAAGCTCCTAATTCTTGAAAAATCTTGATGTCTTCATTCCAGTTTTTCAAATTTCCTACTCGCGTGGCGAGAGTTTCTGATAATTGATTGATTTTTTTCATTTGCTCAAAAGCCTCAGTAGCTTTCATTTTTTCAATTTCGGCAAATAAATCTTGAAATGTAAGTTGTTCTAGTTGTTTTTCTTTAGTCATTTTGCGCAGCATCGCACTCATAGAAGACATACGGCCAAAAAAGCTCACATCATAATCATCAATTCCACAATCTTTAAGTCTAGCGATCTCTCTTTGCAAGGATTTCTCATCTTGAAAACTTCCGTCGATGAGAAAATCTAATTTTTTATTTAATAAGCTTTTACATTCTACCGTAAGCGGCAACTCCACCGTCGCTGTCTGTTCTTGAGCATAACTGCAATAAGCCATTAAAAAGGCAACTAATAAAATAAGTAATCTGGTCTTCATAATTAAAATAACGATGCTTTTGCAAAGTTCGCATAATTGTAGACAAAGAAAGTGCCAAAACCGTTATTTATAGCAATCTATTCTAGCTGTTGATAGTTGGTGTATATTCCGCTTTCGCGAAAGCGAGATCAAAATAATCTTTTCTAAAGCATAGAGCGATTTTTAATGCCTATCAAACAAGCTCACCAGAAGGAATAGTCACCTGATCCAGCGCTTGAGAAATATCCCATATCAAATCTTCATAATTCTCTACACCTATAGAAAGACGCACTAACGCATCGGTAACGCCTATGTGTTCTAGATGGCCGTCATCTACTCCAGCATGAGTCATGCTTTTAGGATGTTCTGCAAGACTTTCTGTTCCTCCTAAACTTACTGCTAATTTTACTAATTTTAAGGAATTTAGGAATTTAAATGCTTCTTTCTCACCACCTTTAATGCAAAAACTGACCATGGCACCAGGACCAGAACATTGATTTTTATAGATTTCATAATTGCGCGTGCCTTCCTTAATTAGACCTAGGTATTTGATTTGAGCTACTTTTTCATGATTTTTCAAGAAATTAGCTACCTGAATTGCATTTGCTTGCATCGCTTCCATTCTAATCTTTAAGGTTTCTAGGCTGCGTAATAACATCCATCCTGTGTGTGGAGAAGCCATATTACCTAAAAAAGTACGTAGCGTTTTTACTCGTACCATCAATTCTGCATTTCCTAAAACAGCTCCAGCGATTAAATCACTGTGACCACCTATATATTTTGTGGCACTGTACATCACTAAGTCTGCACCGTGCTTTAAAGGATGTTGCCACAATGGTCCCATGTAGGTATTATCTACGGCAATGGTAACTTTTTCTTCAGTTTTAACGCGATCTACTACACGACGTACCATTTCTATATCGATAAGTGCGTTAGTAGGATTTGCTGGTGTTTCTAGATGTACATGCGTTAATCTGCCAGCATGATCAGAATTCTGAATAGTTTCATACAATTCTTCCTCACTGATATCAGATGTAAAACCTAACGTATGTACTCCTATTTTAGGCAAGAAATGATTGATAAAGTGATCAGTCCCACCATAAGTAGGAGAACTAAATAATAATAAGTCTCCCGGCTTTAAAAATTCAAGAAGTACAGTAGAAATTGCACTCATACCACTCTCAAAAACAGCACAATCATCTGCTTGATCCCATAATCTCAATCTATTTTCTAAGATTTCAAGGTCAGGATTGTTAATACGGCTATAAATCAAACCCATTTCCTCACCTGGAAGCTTTTCTCTTTTACCATAAGCAAGCTCAAAGAAAGCCTTACCTTCTTCGGCACTTTTAAATACAAATGTCGAGGTTAAAAAGATAGGACATTTTATTGCACCTTCAGACAGTTCTGGTTTATAACCATAAGACATCATCAGGCTCTCAGGTTTCATAGATCTTTTGCTCATAATTCAGGCTGTTTTTTGATAAGCGCAATTTAAATATTTTTTAATATTTCAAACGTTTTCGTAAGTAGTTTTTGAGGAATCTTCAAAACAAAATATTGATGAAAGATAAACGGTCTGTTAACTTTTTATTAACTTACAGTCCTAACCTTAAAATATTTAATATGGCTTATTCTACTCGACCTAAAATGTGGTTTTGGATTGTTGCAATTTTCTTTCTTTTATGGAACCTTATGGGTGTAGGTGCATGGAGTGCCGAAGCAATGGCAGGAACCGATGCAATGATGGAAGGATACACTGCAGAGCAAGTTGAATTCTATAAAAGTTTCCCCAGCTGGTACACTTGGGCATATGGTGTAGCTGTTTTTGCCGGTCTCTTTGCTTGTATTGCTTTACTTTTTAAGAAAAAACAAGCGGTTTTACTGGCTCTTTTATCTCTAGTAGCTGTTATCATATGCCGCGTTTATGAAATAACCGTAGACGCCTGGAGCATGATGGCAACTGCAGATAAAGTTTTTCTTATACTAGTACCAGTGCTCTCCATTCTGTTATGGCTTTTTGCTCGTAGCGTTCGTCAAAAAGGATGGCTTAGTTAAAAACTTTGATTATTGAATAGAAATAAAGTCGTGCAAATTTGCACGGCTTTTTTTAGTTAAAAATAGACCGTGCAACCCTAAAGGTGTTGGCATGCGCCTCGATGATGGTCTTAATTTCTGGAGAATAACCGCCGCCCATGCTGCATTGCACAGGAATGATGGCGTTTGTTTTTGTTCTCGCTTTCGCGAAAGTGGATAAAGAAAAACGATCTCTTTCTTTACAACCTTCTAGCGTCATACTTAGCTTACCGAGCTTGTCACTTTCTAGAACGTCCACGCCACACAAATAGAAAATAAAGTCTGGTTGTTCTTGAGCGAGAAGATCTGGCAAGGTGTTTTTAAGTTCGTTAAGATAGTAATCGTCTTCAGAACCATCTGGAACGGCTATGTCAAGATCTGAAATTTCCTTTTTGAAAGGATAGTTACCAGCGCCGTGCATAGAAAATGTGAACACGCTATCATCATTTTGAAAAATTTCGGCAGTTCCGTTCCCTTGATGTACGTCTAGATCTACGATTAATATTTTCTCAGCGAGACCATGATGTTGTAAATATCTGGCTGCAATGGCCTGATCGTTTAATAAACAAAATGCTTCACCATGATCTGTGTATGCATGGTGTGTGCCACCAGCAATATTCATTGCTACTCTATGATCATAGGCTTTTAAACAGCCTTCTATGGTTCCTTGTACGATTCTGAGCTCTCGTTCTACTAGTTGCTCACTTAAAGGAAACCCTAATTTTCTCGCGGCTCTTTTATCTAACGTTAACTGTTGCAAATCTTGTAGATACTGATCGGTATGAACTCTTAGCACATCTATTTCATTGCATAATTTACTAGGTTCAAAGAAATCAGAATTTACGGCTGTACCTTCATGAAGTAGTTGCTGTGGTAATAATTCATACTTCAACATTGGGAAACGATGTCCTTCTGGTAAGGGATGCTGGTAAATAGGATGGAAAGCAATCGGGAACAAATGGTCGTTTTTATTTCAATTAATCCAAAAATAAGTCTAACAAAACAGATTAGAATTACAGGAAGAAAAAAAATTCAAAATTACATCAAGCCTTTTGTGATGTCAATTATCTTTGTATGACTGAATCAAAAATTATGAAAAACACTTTTTATATAATTGCAATAGCAATACTTACATTGACTTCTTGTAAAAATGAAGCCACTACAGAAGAAAAAGCACTCGCCGCCCAAATAGAATCTTATGATGCTTTAATGACAGAAGCGATGGAAGTACACGACGAAATCATGCCTAAAATGGGAGAATTGATGGAATTAAAGGGTGAAATAACTGAAAAAGCTGAGACTGGTGAATTATCAGATCAAACAGCAATTTCTAGCACTGCAGAAGAATTAAAAGCATCTCACGACGGTATGATGACATGGATGAAAGACTATTCTGAAAAGTTTCCATACGGTGAACCTTCTCCAGAAACTAAAGAAACACTAGAAGAAAAAATGCCTGTGCTAGAGCAAGAAGTAGAAGAGATCAAACAATTAAGAGATCAAACTATGAAAGCGATTGAAAATGCAAAAGCTTTATTGAATAAATAATTTCATTACATCAAATTATTAAAGCCGTTTCACATCGTTTGTGAAGCGGCTTTTTTTTACTGAATTATATGTGTTGAATAATAGTTCTCGTTTCTCTTCTCGGTAGTTTTCACAAGCTCTTATTAAATACCATGTTGCTTTAAGAGAAAAAATTATCTTTGTAAGACTCTATAAACTTATATGCTCGAATTAGAAAATCACGAATACGAAAAAGCGATTCTTGTAGGTGTCATCACCCAACAACAAAATGAAGAAAAGCTTAATGAATATATGGATGAGCTAGAATTTCTAGCCTATACCGCTGGTGCAACCGTTCACAAACGGTTCCATCAAAAAATGCAAAAACCTAATCCCAAAACCTTTATAGGAAAGGGTAAAATGGAAGATGTTGCTGCCTATGTTAAATCTAACAATATAGGTACAGTTATTTTTGATGACGAGCTTTCACCAGCACAACAAAAAAACATCGAGAAAATTCTAGAAGCAAAAATAATTGATAGAACATACCTGATTCTAGACATATTTGCTCAGCGAGCACAAACTAGTTATGCACGTACACAAGTAGAACTTGCTCAATACGAGTATCTTTTACCTCGATTAGTAGGTTTATGGACACACCTTGAAAGACAAAAAGGTGGTATAGGAATGCGTGGTCCTGGAGAGACAGAGATTGAAACAGATAGACGTATTGTGCGCGATCGTATTACATTACTTAAAAAGAAACTTCTTACCATAGACAAACAAATGTCCACCCAGCGTGGCAATAGAGGAGCTCTAGTTAGAGTCTCTTTAGTAGGTTATACTAATGTAGGCAAAAGTACCTTGATGAATGTGGTTTCAAAAAGTGAAGTTTTTGCAGAAAACAAGCTATTTGCAACACTAGATACAACAGTGCGCAAAGTTGTAGTAAGGAATCTACCTTTCTTACTTACGGACACCGTAGGTTTTATAAGAAAGCTACCTACTCAACTGGTAGAATCCTTTAAGTCTACACTAGATGAAGTACGAGAGTCAGATTTGCTTTTGCATGTGGTAGATATATCTCATGAATCTTTTGAAGATCATATTGCATCTGTAAACAATATTTTAGCCGAAATCGACGCAGTTGATAAACCTACCATTATGGTTTTTAATAAGATTGATGCTTATCAAGCGCAGGATTATGACGAAACTGATTTAATGGAAGAACGTACCTCAGCTCATTATTCTTTAGAAGAATGGAAAGAAACCTGGATGGCAAAAATGGGTGACGATGTCATTTTCATATCAGCTACTGAGAAGGAAAATATGGAAGAGTTTCGTAAGAAAGTCTATGAAAAGGTACGTGAGATTCACGTAAAACGTTTTCCTTACAATTCTTTTCTATATCCAGATTATTCTGAAGAAGAATAAAGCATCCTTTTTACCCTTACGTTATTTTACCGTTAGAAGTATAAAATCTTTTGTGCTACCTTGAGAAAACTCAATGGTTATACCTAAATTTAGAATCTATATAAGATTTTGAATAATAACTACATGACTGAAGATCTAGCGATGGATCAAAATGCGGTTTTAGAACCGCTTGCATACCATAAAAAATTACGTGATCATTTAAAAAGCCGCAAAAAAACTTGGCAATGGTTTAAAGACGAAAAAGTAAAAACTCAACAAGTAGAATCTTTCAAAAAGGACTTACTTAAAAACACCTATCGTCTCGATCAAGATAGCCACAGTTCTTTATACAACATTGCAAAAGAAATATGCGGCGTATTAAATATCGATGCTCAAGTCATATTTTATCAAGAGAATAATAGCATCCAGCTTAACGCTAGTATATCTATTATTGAAAATGAAGCGCACATTGTTTTTTCTGGTACTATTTTACAATTGCTAGATGATCGCCAGCTCAAGGCACTCATCGCTCATGAGCTATCTCATTATTTATTTTTCAAAATAGAAGATGGTGACTATGAAGTTACACAGCGTATCGTGCTTGCGCTAGCAAATGATTCTAGAAGCGAGGACAGCATTATCGAGACGGCTCGCATTTTTCAATTGTACTTAGAATTATTTTGCGATGCTGGTGCTTTTAAAGTTTGCCGTGAACATTATAGCGTGATCCAGATGCTTATTAAACTAAATACTGGACTTACCGAGGTTAATGCACAAAGCTATCTAGATCAGGCTAAAGAAATCATTAGTCAGGAAGAAGAATCTACAAATCAAACCACACATCCAGAATCTTACATAAGAAGTATTGCACTTGATTTAAAAGCGCGCAAAGAAAAAGATTACGAAGAAAAGTTGCACCAGCTCATTGAAGGTAAATGGGATATCAATAGCCTCGACATCTTTGAGCAGGAAGCAACTAGAAAACTTACCTTAAATTTCATACAGCTCATCCTAAAACCTCAATGGATGAACTCTGCAGCGGTAACAAATCATGCACAACAATATTTTTCAGACTTTAAAAGAAGTGTTGAGGTGGATATAAGCACGCTTTCGCGAAAGCTAAAACACACCACACCTAGTACAAAAAGTTATTTATGCTATGTTTTACTGGATTTTTCTAGAATTGATAGCGCTTTAGAAAAACTACCACTCGCGCACACCTTAGAAATTGCAGAATTGCTGGAGCTTCAAGAAGATTACGAACGCATTCTAAGAAAGGAGTTAAAAATGACCATTAGAGATTTTAAAAAGCTCAAAGAAGATGCTATGTCCGATTTAAGCAAAGTAACCGAAAACCAAGATAATAGCATTTACGACGATGAGTGATTATAAAGCAAGCATCTTTACCTTACTTGACGAGCTTAAAGAATATGGCGGCAGCACTACTCAAGATTTTATTGCTCGAGTTTTACCGTTACTAGAAAAAGCGCACTTCTTGAGATCTCGCAATCAAGTATTAGGCATCTATTCTATCGATGAAGTTTATTATAACGGTCGAATTCTAATCACAGACTCTGAAGGAAAAGAATTCAAAAAAGGACCTAAAAAAATATTTAAAAAGCCAGAGCAACGCTATGCTGTTGAAGTGAGCGGCAATTACAGCGAGATAAGCAATGTAGAAGGTGATGATTATGACCGTCATATTTTTGACGATCAAGCAATTCAGAAAGATCAAGAAGAGCCAGTTACAAAGCCAGTCTATTTGCCATTTTACAAGTCGTGGGATCTCGCTACAGGTCATTACGATCCACTGACAGAGGTTTTTACTTTAGGCTTTATAATGGCGAGTGTTGCATATGCGATTGATTTTAGAGATGAAGACGAGCTTAAAAAGTTTGTAGAAAATAGAGAAAGACTTTATTTCTATAATAAAGATTTGCATCCTACCATCCATCACGTCATAAGAGAAATGACGCCTCTTTATAGAGAAGATAGAGCTCCTAGTCTAGAAGAAATAATCGCAAAGCTTAAAAATTACCGAGATTTTAATCCAGAGAATTATGTAGATCTAACCGAGACAGAAGGTTTTAGAAATCTCAATTTATCAGATCGAGGCAGTTACATTCTCGATAAATTAAAACGCAGGCTATTTGATATTTCTAAAAGAAACAAACTGCTTTATTTTAACGATAGAGGAAGCTTCATGAATCTCACAGAAGCTTCTATCCCTATGTTGCTGGATTATAAAAATATAAGTGAGAAAGACTTAATATTTTGGAGCAGCCACATCGAGCAGCAATTTGTGAGCAAGAAAAAAGTCAATCTCAATAAATATCTGGACTTAAGGAGAAATCGATTTCTAGCGCCCGCACTGAATAAGATCAGGCTCGAAGCTCGTAAAAGTAAAAATGAGTATGGTTTTGATCAGTTAAGAGTTGTTGTAGCCTTTTTACACTGGTATAACTTTAAAGAAAGTGAAGAAGAGCGCATCAGCTC
>CAZBCH010000293.1:0-1722 GCA_964490235.1 uncultured Flavobacteriaceae bacterium
GATAAGTCGAAAATGATTTCGATCGAAAGAGCGCTTTTAGACTCTTTACTCAGGCCTTATTACAATATAGAAATTGACTCTGCAAAGAACAAGACCTACGGCCGAGATGTTGTAATTACGCCAAAATATAGGTTAGTGATAGATGAATATACAGGGGACTCTTCTTTTGTACCTATTCCAACACAAATAGATTTCTTTACAAAAATTAAAACCTTTGGAATTGATACTATAGGTTTTTCCAACGCCATTGAGTTGGTTAGCATTTCTAGTACGAAAAAGGCTGAGGATCCCGTTTGGTGGAAACATAAAAATGTAATTGGATTTGATTTAAATCAAGTTTCTTTTGTGAACTGGAATTCCGGGGGGCAAAACTCTGTTTCAGGACTGTTCAAGGTAGAATTCGCAAGAATATATGAAAAACTCTATACCTTATGGAACAATCAGGTATCGGCCAGGTATGGGTTGAATAATCAACAGAATACAGGCTTGATTAAAACGGATGATGAAATGAGACTTTCTTCATCATTTGGTTACCGAAAAGATACACTTTCGAATTGGTATTTTTCGGCTCAATTCAATTTTAGAACCCAGTTTACTGATGGGTTTAAAGAACCTGATGATGAGGATCCTATCTCGAGATTTTTTGCACCTGCTTATGTGCATCTTGGGGTTGGAAGCCAGTATAATTTGAAGGAGAAATTATTTACAATTTATATGTCTCCTCTAACTCTTAAATCAACCTATGTACTGGATGAAAAACTGTCGAATGAAGGAGCCTTTGGTGTAGAGCCAGGAAATAATTCGCGGCATGAGCTAGGGATACTAATTCGGACAAAATGGGAAAAGGAGATTTTTAAGAATGTGGCGATGGTCAATGATCTGGAACTCTACACAGATTATATCAATGATTTTGGGAATATTGATGTTGAATGGATTTTAAATTTTCAGTTTAAAATAAACAAGGTATTTCAGGCGAGTTTCAGGAGTCATTTAATTTATGATAATGATATCAAAATTAAGGAAACCAATGATGATGGCGAAGTCGTAACTTTAGGCGCAAGAGTTCAGTTAAAACAACAACTCGGCCTCGGAATTATTTATAATTTTTAAAAAAAGGGATTAACCCAAATCAACACCTTTAATTTTTTTGTGAAGTAAGATGGCATAACTGTCAGAGAAGTTTGCCACAAGATTACAAATACTTAGAATTCTGATATATAAGTCATCTGAAGTGCTTTTATATCGATCAGGTAAAAGCATTAACACAAGCTTATCATAATTAGAGAGCTGATCATTATGTTTGTTGTTAACCGAGTTAATAAATACTTCCAATAAATCAGCAATAACCTGATATCCAGCAATTTCTTTCTCAACAACCTCTTTGCTTTGGTAAATTTTATCCACGCTTAATTTAATGATATCATTGATTTGGGCTTCATATTTGCATTTTTCAAGCAAAGAATGATGAAATTCTCCTTGAAGAATTTTTTCTTCATTTTTAATAAATATTCTTGAAGCTTCTTCAATAAGGTTGCCGATGGCTAGTGCTCTTAAGTAACTAATTCGATCTTGGGTATTTTGCAGGGAATTATATTTTTTGGTATTGATTGTATCCCTTACAAGGTTGATCAAGTATTCTAAGGCGTAATCTTCGGAGATTAAACCGAGATTGATACCGTCTTCAAAATCTATTATGGTATAACAAATATCATCAGCAGCTTC
>CAZBCH010000294.1:0-1642 GCA_964490235.1 uncultured Flavobacteriaceae bacterium
TGGCACAGTACTTAAATCCCATAAAAAAGGTACCTTATCTAACCAAGGATTGTCATAGATGTCTGTAATATTAATCCGTTCAAATTTAACATCAATATCAAATTCCTCATCATTCGTTACTAAATAAAATCCTTCATAAGTTGATGGATACGACTTTGATTTAGGTGAAGTTACCATAATCATCCCTTTAATCATCAAATCAATCGCCTTTTTCTCCAACGCCGATTGCTTAAAATACTTATCGTAGAACAATCCCATCGCACCATAAAATCGCTCTAGATAGACTTTATCTTTTACAGTACTTTCTCCTTTAAAATGAATGACTTTTTGATCGCCTAGGTAATAGTTTTCATACCCTTTTAATACCGCTGTGTAACTCAAATCTATGTCCTCACCATACATAAAATACCGCTCGTCAAAACCACCACAATTAATATAAACTTCTTTCTTACAAAACATAAAAGCACCTACAAGTATATCTACTTTACCTCTATCGTTTTGACCAACCTCATTATAATAATAGTTGCGATCGCTGCCTAACATTTTTTGTCTTGCGACTTTGGGCGTAGGAACATGTCGTTTACTTTCTGGAAGGTATTTTCCGGTACCATCGATAAGTTGAACTCCTAAAAATCCTAGTTTAGGTTGCGCTTGTGCGAAAGAAAGGCATTCTTCAAACACCTCTTCTCCTACTATTGTATCTGGATTTAAAATACACAGAAACTCACCTTGAGCTTGCGCTACGGCTAAATTATTTCCTTTAGAAAAACCATAATTCTTTTCATGCGCGATTACCTTTATTTGATCTCTGAAAACAAAATGCAACATTTGTAGACTAGAATCTGTCGAATTATTATCGGCTACTATAATCTCTGCATCAATATTCTTTGTTGCTCTCAAAACACTATAAATGCACAGCTCTAAAAAAGCTGCTGCGTTGTAGTTCAGTATGATGATGGAGAGTTTCAATATCTAACTCTTTAAAGAATTCTCATAAGGAACACGATGTAAGATACTTCTTCCTAATGTTACCTCATCGGCAAATTCGAGCTCATCTCCTACGGCTATTCCTCTTGCTATGGTAGAAGTACTGACTTCTAATCCTTCAAGTTGTTTAAAAATATAGAAATTAGTTGTATCGCCTTCTATAGTTGGGCTCAATGCAAAAATGATTTCTGTAACACCATCATTTTTTACACGATCTACGAGAGATCTTACTTTTAAATCTTGTGGCCCTATTCCATCCATAGGGCTTATTTTACCACCTAAAACATGGTATAGACCTCGATACTGACTTGTGTTTTCTATAGCCATGACATCGCGTATATCTTCTACAACACAGACAATGGACTTATCGCGATTAAGACTAGAGCAAATTTCACAAATTTCTACATCGCTCACATTGTGGCAATTTTTGCAAAAATTAAGATCGTGACGCATTTTTAATAAAGCATCACTAAGCGCATCAGTATTTTGTTCTGGTTGTCGCATTAAATGCAATACGAGGCGCAACGCAGTACGTTTACCTATACCTGGTAATTGCGATACCTGATCGACAGCTTCTTCTAATATTTTTGAGGAAAAATTCATCTTATAGTGTTAGTCCGAAAGATGAATCATTGCAAAAACTGCATAATTGATC
>CAZBCH010000295.1:0-3433 GCA_964490235.1 uncultured Flavobacteriaceae bacterium
AGTTGCTCTTGATATGATTTTAATTTTAGTTTCATCTTATTTCTGTTTTTAAGCTGGTTATAATTTCGCTTTCGCGAAAGTGGAAATAAATCAATATCCTGCTCATGATATTTTTAATAGTTGATTATAAATTTCAAAGTCAATCGGTTCAAAACAAACGAATGTTACTTCACTTATGATTTTTTGATCTTTAAATTTAAGTATGGTTTGTATTGCTGTGCTTGCAGCAAGTTGTTTTGGGAATTTATAAATCCCAGTACTGATACAAGGAAATGCGATACTGTTTGAATGTTGATTGATTGCAAGTTTCATGGCATTTTCATAACACTGACTTAACAGTTTTACCTTTTCATGTCCACCATCATTCCATACTGGTCCTACAGTATGAATAACATATTGAGCAGGTAGTTTTCCAGCGGTTGTGAGAACTGCTTGTCCTACTTTACATTTTCCCTGAGCAGCTCGTATTTTTCGGCAAGCTTCTATTATAGCAGCGCCACCTTTTTTATGGATCGCTCCATCGACTCCAGAGCCACCTAGTAAGGATGAGTTTGCAGCATTTACAATAACATCTACCTTACATTCTGTAAAATCTCCTAGTAATAATTTGATGTTCATGATTCAAAAATTATAAATTCAGACGCTACATGATTTGTGAGCCAGACATTGTTTTCTGATTTATAAAAAGAATAACCAGCTTTAAACATTTCACCAGAACGTATCGATAAAATAATAGGATCACCACGCCTGGCGCCTACTTTAGTAGCTGTATCTCGAGATTCACTTAAATGCACATGATGTCTAGTCATTTTAAGCAGTCCATTTTCTTTTATAGCATCCATAAATTTAGGAACCGTTCCATGATATAAAAACTCTGGTGGTTCTATAGATTTGTATTTTAAATCTACTTTAATAGAATGCCCTTGACTGGCTCTAATTTTAGTTTGATCTTCATTAAAAGCAAATCGTTTTTTATCGTTATCAGCTACCACCTCTTTTAAAGTTTCAAAGTTGATGTTTTTTCCATGATCATTTAGTTGATGGAGCAATACATCAACGGCTATCCAGCCTTGTTGATCCAGTGTAATTCCTATTTTACTTGGATCGTGTCTCAGTACCAGACTTAGAAAACGACTTATGTTATTTTTGTCCATGTTGTTTAATTAATTTTTTTAGCCCTTCATTTTCTGGATATTGAAACTTATTTCCGAAGTACATTTTAATTAGTTCTATTTTACCTTTTATGTTTTCATTAAAAAGCTCCATCTCCTCAGAAGGAACCCATAATTCATTGTGAATCTTACTACCCACATTTTCAACTTTGTATCTTTTTAAAAATTCAGCATCTACTTCAAAAGAAGTTACAAATCCAGAATAACCTGAGCCTTCATCATCAAGATTCCACCTTGTAGCAATTTCAATAGCATAATCTTCATTTAGTACAGGATAGAAAATGGGTTGCCATTCTAATCTAGGTGGAAACGCTGTAAAGCCTGTTTCATATATTAATTGTAACTCAATTAATCCAACAGGTCTAAATAATGTTTTTGTTTTCATTTGTTTTTTATTCTGATTAGTGAAATGAATCAACCACCTTAAACTGTGTCACAAAATCATTATGAATGTCTTTATAACTATTAGTACAATATATTTTATCAATCACTTCTTTAAGTTCTTCAAAGCCATAGTTAAATTGGCCATGAGTCACATAGAGATAAACCGCTGTTGCTCCTTGATTTTTTAATTCTTGAGCGAGATATTTAAAAGTCCTGCCACCATCTGCAAGATCATCTACGATCAAACATTTTTTATCCTTAACACCTCCTTGAATAATGATCTGCGGCGCATCATTAACACGCACTTTGTTGCTTGGTACCAAATCTGCATGTAATAATTCAGCGATATGGTGAGTGGTTTTATAAGCTCCTGCATCTGGACTAACCAATATAGGATCTCCTATTTCTTTAAAAGCACGTTCTACATATTCAAAATGATCTATTACTACCGCATTATCTATAAGAGCTAGTGAAATGGAACTATGAGGATGCAGTATTTCTACTCTATCAAACTTTAAACTATTAATAAAACGTGCTACCACTTTAAGATCAAAAGATTCCTTTTTATTGAAACGTCTATCTGATCTCTGTGCCATTAAACAATATATCGTTAAAATAGAAGTCACTGTTTTATCTAGATTATGAGCAGCGTCCCAAGCCTCTTTCACAGAGGCAATAGTGAATAAATCCTCATAAGTGTTACCACGTATTTTGATATGTAAATCACCTTGCTTAGTAATTCGTGAAGCTATTTGCCCATCTTTAAACTTTTTGATCTCGTAACTCATAGCTTGTTTTTTATAAAATGTTATTAATGCGTTCTCTTATTTGTTGTAGTGTTACGCTTTCGCAAAAGCGGCCATCTTCATAAATAATTTTTAATACTCCTTCTTTTTCTTCTTGCTCGGTAACTTGATCTAGTAATTTATATTCGTTGTTTTCTTTGATGACTTTAACCAGCCCTTTAGCAGATTTCTTTACACCATCATCAGTAATAGGGTCCTTAAATATCTCTCTGCGCTCACCGTTTACCACGACAGAAGTCGCTTTCATTGCAAAACCAAAGGTGTCTCTCGTTTTAAACTGATATGTAAAAGAACCGATTCCTAAAACCACATTTGTAGAAGCAAAACCTTTATCGTGCAGTCTTTGGCAAATATCTTCAGCACGTGTTGTGGTGATACTATCACCATAAATAGCGCCTACGTGAGGATCAAGTACTTTGAAACCTTGCTTGTTTGTATTTCCTCCAAAAGTTTCCCATAGTAATTCTACTACGCCTTTTTCTTGAGGAGAAGATCCGCCGATTTTAGGATTTGTGCCACAAATGATATCTACAGGATCGCCACTGTCAGGACGTATGACTAGTTTACCATCACGGTTCAAAATTTCTTGCTTGAGCTCTGGTAAATAAGAAGTCATCACTTTCCATAAATCCCAAGTATCACTTACCACAGATAAAATTCCGGTAGGATAGGTCTTCATGAGGTTTTTAAAGGTGCCTATCTCGTTATCTTTTGTACCTGCGCACATTACAGAATGCTCCGTAGCGTTTACAGATCCTATGACAAAATCTTTTGCGTCGTAATATTTGCGCATTCCGCTAATGACAGGAAGTGTATCAGAACCTAAAAATACCGCCGCATGTCCCATTCCCGAAGAAAGAACACTTTGTAAACCGCCCATTCCACGCATAGAGAAATCATGTCCTTGAAAATCTATAAATGTGAGGCTTTCTTTATCGGTTTTTAACGCCCATTTTTTAAAAATACGTTTGTAAAGCAATGCAATAGAAGCAGAGGTCATGGGTTGCCATAACATCGTGCTTAAAATGGTTTCTAAAAAATTCGTAGCCCAATAAAAATCTTTATGAGTGT
>CAZBCH010000296.1:0-9811 GCA_964490235.1 uncultured Flavobacteriaceae bacterium
AATAATGAAGATGAAAAAAGAATAATAGGAAGTGAAGAAATACGTGTAGGAGCGCTAGAAATGGCATTAAAATCTATAGTCCTATTAAAAAATGAAAAGCAGCTCCTGCCCCTGGATAAAGCAAATAAAAATATTGTTTTAATTGGTGCGCTAGCAGGTGATAAAAATAGTCCGCTAGGGAACTGGAGAGCAACAGCTGTGGATAACACTGCAGTGAGTGTCCTAGAAGGAATGCAAGCTTATGATAGTAATATTGTATATACTAGAGGTCCAGAATTAATAACAGAACCTACTGAATTTACAAAGGAAGTAAAAATCAACACTACAGACTTTACTGGAATAAATGAAGCAATAGAAACTGCAAAAACTGCCGAAATAGTAGTAATGGTATTAGGTGAACATGGTTTACAGAGTGGTGAAGGAAGAAGTAGGTCACGATTAGGATTACCAGGCTTGCAGCAGCAATTATTAGAAGAAATCTATAAAGTAAATCAAAATATAGTTCTAGTTTTAAATAATGGGAGACCTTTATCCATACCATGGGCTAAAGATAAAATACCTGCAATTGTGGAAGCCTGGCATCTAGGTTCTGAAAGTGGCAATGCGATTGCAAAAGTTTTATATGGTGATTATAACCCTTCAGGTAAATTACCTATGACTTTTCCAAAGAATGTTGGACAAGTGCCTATTTACTATAATAGCAAAAGTACTGGTAGACCTCATTTGCCATCACCTGATTTCGTTTTTTGGTCCCATTATCAAGATGTTTCAAATGACCCTTTATGGGTTTTTGGTCATGGTCTTAGTTATACCACCTTTGAGTATTCTAATCTTGAGATTACCAATAACTTTTCAGCAAAAAAATCAATTGAGATAAGTATAGATGTAAAAAATACAGGAATGATCAAAGGAAAGGAGGTAATACAACTTTATTTAAGAGATACTTATTCTAAAGTAGTTAGACCAGTAAAAGAATTAAAGAGGTTTAAATTGATAGAGTTAGATGCAAAGGAGACTAAAACCTTAACTTTTGAACTAACTGAAAATGAGTTAGGTTATTTTGACAATCAAGGAAATTGGTTTTGCGATTCAGGTATTTATCAAATTTCTGTAGGTGGTAGTTCAAATACTGAAATCCATGCTGAAATCGAAATAAAAAAATAAAATCTGTTTATTTCTTCAAAGTTTACGCAAACCTTTTCGCTAATTAATATTTTATTTAATTTGAGATTTATTCAATCGTTAGAGTTGCGTTAAAATAAAGCCTATTTACTACATCATTACTACAACATTTTTAAATAATAATTCAAATATACAATATCATTAACCTACTCAATATTTAATTAAGTACTTGTTTCACAGAAATTTAAATCCATTACAAGCTACACATCTTTTTTTCTCATCTTGTATAATTTTTGTAAAGGTCACTATTTCAGTTTCTTTCTAACTAAGTATTATGTTTAACAAGATTAATTAACAATACTTAAATGTCTTAAAACGCTTACTATGAAAAAAATTACTTTTCTTTTAATTCTTTTTATCACAAACCTAGGGTTTGCTCAACCGAGTACTTCTCCTGCGGCTCCAACTAACGATCCAGGAGATGTGATATCTATTTATGGAGATACCTTTACTAATATTGCCAATAATTACGATCCTAACTGGGGTCAATCAGGGCATATGCAGGTTAATCCAACTTTTGATCCAGGAAATGGTGAGGCTGTTTTAGCTTATCCTAACTTTAACTACCAAGGTACAGAGTTAGCTACGGCTAATGCGTCAACGATGGAATTTTTGCATATCGATATTTGGACATCAGCTACTCCTGGAGCAACTGATATACAAGTTAGTCCTATAAACAATGGTTCTGGTGCTGGAGAAACATTAGTTTCGATTGCTTATAATTCAGGTACATGGACTTCCGTAGATATACCTAAATCTGCATTTACAGGTATGACTTGGGATAGTGTTTTTCAAATGAAGTTTGCGGCAAATGGTCCTGGTAGTACAGTACCTGTAGATATTTACTTAGATAATATTTATTTTTGGAAGAACCCAACTGCTCCTGGTGCAGATGCAACTTTAAGTGCAATTGAAATTGATAATGCACCATTATCAAATTTTGCTGCTGGAGTTTTTACATACAATGTTGATTTACCATCTGGAACGACTGCAGTTCCTCAGGTAACTCTTGCTACAGCTACTGATTCAGGTGCTGCGGTAGTAATTACACAAGCTACGGCTTTACCAGGTGATGCTACAATTGGAGTAACATCTGCAAATGGTATGAATAATGAAACGTACACTATTTCTTTTGCTGCTGTAGGACCTTCTATGGGTACCGCAACACCACCTAATCGTCCAGCTGCAGATGTAATATCTATATTTAGTGATGCGTATTCAGATATTGCTGTAGATACTTTTGATACTTCTTGGTGTCCAGGATCAACATCAGATGTTACAATAGCTGGTGAAGCAATGAAAAGAATTGATGGATTAGGTTGTGAAGGTATCGATTGGCAAGGTGCTAGAACTATCGACGCTTCAGGATTCACTCATTTTCATATGGATTTATATATTGAAGAGTCAAACTTAATAGGTAAAGAAATTAATATGAAGTTCTCCCAATGGGGCGGAACTGGCGGTGAGGTTTCTGCTTTCAATATCAACGTTGGTGATGGAGCTGGAGCAGCGCAAACTTTAGTAAATGGATGGAATATTATTGATGTTGTAATAGATGCAGCCTTTACAGGGGACACTACAAGAAATGATATTGTTCAATTTGTGATTACATCAAATGTACCTACGATGTGGTACGACAATTTATACTTGCATAAAAATACTACTGCAGGTGTGGACGATTTCACGGCAGCTCCATTTAAAGTATATCCTAACCCTACTTCAAATGAATGGACCATCTCTTCGACAGATGCGGTTCTTGAAACGGTGCAGATATTTGATCTTTCAGGAAAATTAGTTATGACTCAGGAAGTAAATAATAGCTCTACAAGAATAAGTACTACCACTTTAACAAGCGGTGTTTACATTGCAAAAGTAACCTCGGCATCTGGTACACAAAATTTAAAGTTAATTAAGAATTAGTAAAGTTAATTTTGTTTAGAAGTAAGGGTTGTTTTTAACAACCCTTATTTTTTTTACCTTAATTGGTTACTATTTAGTAAAACCTATCGCAATTTTTATTATTTCTATGCATTTGAAAAAGTTTCTTGTTTCACAATGGTTAACTATTTGAATGTTTTCTTTCTTGTTTCGATCTATTTTAGTTATTTTTAATCATGGGGTGGAAGTTAAATTTTGATAATACTTTTAATAAGCGATTGATTACATTTCTTGTAATTCTATTTGTAATTAATATGATTACCGTGTTTTTTTTCGACTTAACTATTTCTAAAATATTCCGTCTAGCAAGTTCCTTTTCTATCTTATTATTTTTGATATCTAGTGGGTTCAAGCATCGTTTTGTTTATATCGTATTGTCAATAATTATTATTTCAGATATAGCAATAGTAGGTTATGAGAATAGTTGGGGAGTTTTACTTTACGGTATCTCTGCTACCATATCTTATTTATTACTTGCATTATATGTCAGTAACTCTATTCAATGGAAACAAGTAAATTGGTATGAATATTTAATTTATGCTTTCATACTTGCCTTTAATATTTATACTTTTAACTTTTTAGTAAATAATATTAGTTCTGATTTTGAATCAAATTTTGCCTTTTATTCTATAAAAATTTGTGGAATAATGGGTATTGTAATGTGCTTGTTCTCGGGACTCTATAATTCTACTAGATTAAGCTTTAAAACAGCTTATTATATGTATGCTACATTTGGATTAGTATTTTCTGATTTTGCAGCATTACTTGCATATTATTATAAAATGGAACCTTTTCTTTTTTATTTTCTAGATAGAGCTTTGTATTTATTTGCTTTTTATTGCCTTGCTAAATATGTTTATTATTACACAGAAGAAAAAAGTATTATAGAGAATAGTATTAAAGGATCTTTTGAGGATTCAAAAGTCCTTTAGGGTCCATAGTTTTTTTAATTAAGCGCATTAATTCAATTTCTTCTTCATTCCTACATAAATGTAGGTAATCTTTTTTATGAATACCTATACCATGCTCTGCACTAACTGAACCACCTATCTCTTTTAAACCATCATAGATACAATGGTCTATTTTCTTTTTTAGACTAGAACTTAGATTTGATTTCCCTACCATGAAGTGAATATTACCATCAGCAACGTGTCCAAATGCATAAATCTGATCAACCTCTTTTATTTTTTTAAGAGATTCATACCTTTTTTCTATGTAATTTCCTATATGTGGAATGGGCAAACTGATATCAAAGTGCTGATCATGTTTCATAAAATCTACAAGGTTATTGACATCTTCTCTAATTCTGAAGAACCACTCTACCTCACTTTGTGAATTTGCCATAACAGCATCTAAAATCAATTCTTCTTCTAAGGCTTGCTCTAGTAATTGTTCAAATTCAGCTTGATCAATTTCCTGATTACTTCCCAAAGCTTCTAATAAAACATAATATTTATAATCATACGGTAATGGTGGTCTTACAGCATCGTTTGTACTGGTCATTTGTATAAAACTATTTTGCCAGATTAGTTCAAATCCACTTAATTTTCCAGAAAGTTTACTATCACTATACTTGAGAAAAGTAACTACAGCATCATAATCATTGAAACCTATAAAAGCAGCATTGCGACTATTTGGAAGTTCTTCTAGTTTTAAAATTGCTCTTGTGACAATTCCCAAGGTGCCCTCGCTTCCTATAAAGAGTTGTTTGAGGTCGTAACCACTGTTGTCTTTAATGATTTTTTTCATTGAAGAAATAATGTTTCCTTCAACTGTTACAGCTTCTAAACCTAAAACTAACTGCCTAGTCATACCGTATTTTACAACTCTTAGACCACCAGCATTTGTAGAAATTATTCCACCAATTTGTGCGCTGCCACGTGCTCCAAAATTTAATGGGAACAATAAACCTTCTTTCTCTGTAGCTTTATGAACATTTTCTAAAATAACTCCGGCTTGTACAGTTATCGTTCGACTAAACTTATCAATCTCTTCTATACGATTCATACGTTCTGTAGATACAACAACCTCATTACCATTTGTTTCAGTACCGCCTACTAGGTTTGTTAATCCACCATGAGTAACTACTGGTAAGTCATTATTATAACATACCTTCATTATTCTACTTACCTGTTCACTATTTTTCGGTAATAAAACGCATAGGGCTTTAAGAGGTTGATCCATGTGCCATATGTGATGATATCTTTGCGATAATGAATCTTGAGGTAAGATTTGACTTTCATCTAGAAATGAACTAAACAATGCAATAGGGCTCATAAAGGCAATAATATTTTGTTTTAAATGTAAACTATATTGTTCATATCAAACAATTTTCTACAATCGTCATTGATCGATTATTAAATTATTTAAAATACGCTTTTAAACCTATTTAAATGTTTTTAGTCTATAAATATAGAGTATCGCGTCATCTTAAAACTCTTTTAATCTGCTTAAATTAATTTCGTCGCGTTAAGAACAAAAAATGATGAATATTTCTAAAAAATGGTACTATTTGATAGCTATAGCTATTATGGCGATCAATTTTTTGATCATTTGGTCAGAAAATCTAGATTGGGTAAAATGGAGCAGGATTGGAAATTCAATTTTAGTTCTTATATACTTAATGATTTGGCATCAACTTCATTCTAATAAAAGATACGCTATCGGCGTATTCTTGCTAGTATTGTCTGATTTATGTTTAGTGTTTTTTGGTGACTATATTTTTAACTTATTGTTTTTCATTTTTACCGCTATAGGTTTTGCTATCTTTTTGAATGATATTATGAAACTTATAAAATGGAAAGATATAAGTTCAGGAAACGCCTTAATCATAGCGACTTTAATCGCATTTGAAAGTTATCTCATCCATTTTATAATTGAGCTCATAAGTACGGGACAAGAACCCTGGTTTGTCATACTATTCTACGTTTATGGATTTACTTCCTTAGCCTACTGTATCATAGCTACTATTGGTTACTTACAGATGGATACCTATAAGAATGAACACTATTTAATTATACCTTACTCTTTTTTAATTTCTAGTGCATTTTATGCATTAGCTTTTTACACCTCAAGTTACAGTAGTTATTATTTTGCCAGATTCTTTTATCTAGTAATGGTGTTTACTTTAACGCACTTAATTGCAACTAGACTTTTAGAGCATAAATTATCAAGTGATAACACTTTGAAAAAATAAAGATTAGGATTTGCTTTTGGCCAAAAGACTTAAGTACTGTAGTGATTATTTTTCAGTCCACAACTGTCCTCGATGCGGCTTTAAAGCATTTCTTACAGGTGGCATATAAATCTCTTCTAGTGCCAGATAGGCTATATGATGCTTTTCATTTATTTTTTCAGTTCCCGTAGCAATAGCTTCAGTTTTTTCATTTCTAATGTATTCCTTTAAATGAATTAAATGATGAGCTGCAGTTCTTTCTGCGTCAGGTCCTTTAAAATCCCAAATTAACTTTAATTTCCTCATAACTCTTTAGATAAAAAATCTTCTTGGTTTTCTGCAAAGGTCTTAAAATCCTGCATATGTTGTAAAGTTTGATTTTTAAATAGTTGCGGTTGTGCTTTACCTACTAACCGCATTAATCCAGTAAATTTAAACGTGCTAGTAGCATCCCATAAAGTAATTTTCATCGATTTATTGTTAATGATTTTTTCGCTTTCGCGAAAGCGGTTACTCTGTTCATTTACAACTCCTTTGGTACGGTATGTAGCTTCCCAAAGATGTGGTAAGTTTACCGTAGTAATTTCTTCTTTCATTTTAATGAGTGTTCCAGCTACTTTAATACTCATTTCTCTAGTACTATTTACTCTTCCAGGCTCACCTTTTAATGGATTAGAATGTACAAGTCCTTTTTGCCAATGTCGGAAATAATCTTGATTTTTAAATAAATCCATTACTTCGTCGATCGGTAAAAAAACTTCAATAGAATGTTTACTTTTTATCATTTCTGAACAGTCGCTGGAAGTTGCCAAAACTTAATCCTATTTTATTAAAATATTGGGCAATTATCCACGTTTTGAAAGGCAATCTTAAATAACTATTTTTGCATTCCTTGAATAGAAAAAATTATGAAGCATTTCAGTACTTTCTTTTTGATAATAACGGTATTATTAAGCTCTGGATTAAAAGCTCAGGAATTAAATGATAGGGCTATTTTAAGCATCGATGGAAAAGATTATGATGCAGGTACTTTCATGAAGTTTTACTTCAAAAATATTGATATTGTACAAGATGAAGATCAAAAAGATGTAGATAATTATTTACAACTTTATATCGATTATAGATTAAAGCTACAACAAGCTTATGATTTAGACCTTGATAAAAAAGAGAGTCACATTACTGATATTAAAAACACCAGAGCTAGTCTAGCACAGCCTTATTTAACAGATAATAAAGTTACAGAAAGTTTAATACGTGAAGGTTATGAGCGTGGCAGGGAAGAGATAAACGCGAGTCACATTCTTATAAAATTAAATCGTGGTGCGGCACCTGCAGACACACTAAAGGCATGGAATAGGATTCAAGACATTTACAAGGAGTTAAAAAATGGTGCAGACTTTAGTGAACTCGCACGCACAAAAAGTGAAGGTCCTAGTGCAGGGAATAATGGTAATTTAGGATGGTTCGGTTCCTTTAGAATGGCCTATGAATTTGAAACTGCGGCTTATGAAACACCTGTAAAAAGCTTTTCTAAACCTACACGCACAGATTTTGGCTATCATATAGTTTATGTAAACGATAGAAGACCTAATCCAGGAGAAATTACCGTCGCTCATATCATGACCTTTGATAAAAAAGATGCTGATGAAAAAACTGCCAAGAGTCGTATAGATGAGATATATAAGCAACTGGAAGAAGGTAAAAGATTTGAAGAACTTGCAAGAGAATTTTCTGACGATGCAAATTCAGCTCCTAGAGGTGGTAAATTGAACAAATTCGGTACTGGTGGAATTGATCAAACATTTGCAGAGGCAGCTTTTAAATTAAATGAAATTAATGAATATAGTAAGCCTGTACAGACGCAATACGGCTGGCACATCATCAAACTTATTGAAAAGCATCCTTTGAAAGATTTTGATGAGATTAAAAAGTCACTAGAAAATAAAATTCAAAAATCACCTAGATCTAGAATTATTACTCAGTCATTTACAGATCAACTTAAAGATAAATATAAGATTTCAAAAACGCTACGTTTACCTAAAGAAGTATATGCGGCAGTAAACGATAGCTTAATTATGAATGCAAACTATGTTTTTGATAAAAATGGCGCTGCAAATGAGATGAAACTTTTCAGTATTCAGGAAGAAGACTATAAAGTAAAAGACTTTCTATCTTACCTTGAAGTAAAACAAACTAAGGATTACACAAGCTATTCTTCAAAAAATGAAAAGCTAGAAGCGTTTTATCAGTCATTCATCACAGAAAAAGTCATAGAATATTATGATAGAAACCTTGAAAGAGATAATGAAGACTTTAGGTTTTTGTATAATGAATTTAAAGAAGGATTTTTAGTTTTTGATCTTATAGAAACACAAATATGGAATAAGGCAGATAATGATTCTATAGGGCAGCAACGTTATTATGAATTACATAAAGATGATTACAAATGGAAACGTAGAATCGATATCATTTTAACACAAAGCACCTCAGACGATGTAGCGCAGCAAGTACAAAAAATGTTGAGAGATGGTGTTGCAATCGATTCCATAAAAGCACGTATTAATGTAGATAATAAAACAAAAGTCATCATATCATCAGGCATTGTAGAAGATGATTATAATAGATTACCTAGTAATTTTAATGTGAAGAAAGGCGTTTCAAAAATATATCACGACTCTGGTGATAGTTTTCATAAAGTAATAGAAGTAAAAGAAATTTTAGAGCCATCTCTTAAAACTTTGGAAGAAGCACGAGGGCGCGTTATTAATGATTATAAACAAGAATTAGAAAAACAATGGATAGATAGCTTAAGAGACGGACATGATATTAAAATTCATAAGAACGTTCTTAAAAAAGTAAAATCTCAAATAGCAAAAAAGCTTGGTTAAAAACATTCTATATATTTTATTGCTCTTTACTCTAGGATCCTGTCAGTATTTTGAAAAGGATATCACTCCAGATGCTGTTGTAACATTAGGAAAAAACTATCTTGATAAAGATGATATCGAGCGACTTCTACCTACTAATTACACAAAACAAGATAGCACTCGTATAATAACAGCTTTTATAAATCAATGGGCGACGGATCAATTGTTATTAGAAAATGCGATCAATAACATAGATCAAAATAGGCAACAAGAACTGGATAGACTAGTAAATAATTATAAGGTAGAATTATATGCTCAAGAATATCTCACAGAGTTAACAAAGCAAAATCTAGATACCTTAATAAAAGACAGCGAGATAGAATCTTATTATGAAGATCGTAAAGAAGACTTTAAACTCAATGAAGATCTGGTACAATTTAGATATGTACAAATGGATCCTCTTAACACAGATTTGCAAAAAATAACAAAACTCTTCAATAAAGGAGATGTAAATTCGTTGTCCCAATTAGATAGTCTTAAACTTTCTTACCGCAATTATTTTCTTAATGATAGTATTTGGGTTAAAAAAAGTAACCTGTTTGATGCAATGAACGTTATCAATCCAGCAAATGACAAGTATTATATAAAA
>CAZBCH010000297.1:0-4496 GCA_964490235.1 uncultured Flavobacteriaceae bacterium
AAATGGTAAAACAAATGGATAACAGACTCTAGTGTTAAGTATATTAGATAAATACATATTAAAGCGATATCTAGGTGCATTTGCATTATTGCTAACCTTATTCTTACCTATCATGGTAACGGTTCATATTGCCGAAAAAATAGGTAAGATCATTTCAAAAGATGTTCCTGCTGGTGAAGTACTGGTTTACTTACTAGATTTTACAGTGTATTTTTCTAATTTTCTATTTCCTCTGTTTTTATTTATATCTACGATGTTCTTTACATCAAAGCTTGCTATGAATACAGAAGTTATAGCCTTTTTAAGTTCTGGGGTTTCTTTTAATAGATTTTTACGTCCTTATATTATAGGTGCAACGATTGTCTGTGTTGCTGCACTTATTTTTAGTGCGATTTTTGTTCCTAACGCATCTTCCGGTTTCAATGAGTTCCAAAACAAATACTTTAAACGTGGCGGCGGTGTTAATACGACTAACGTTTTCAGGCAAATCAATGATAATGATTACATCTATGTAAGTAATTATCAAAAATCGTCTCAAACAGGTTTTGATTTTACTTTAGAACATTTTGAAGAAAATGAATTGAAATATAAGATTTATGCTAATCGCATAAAATTTCAAGATTCCACTTATATTTTAAGTGGTTATAAAAAACGCACCATCCTAGAAGATGGAGAAATCATAGAAAAAGAACAAAAAAAAGATACCTTATTTAGTTTTGATATTGATGAGCTTACTCCATCAGAATACATTGCAGAAACGCTTCAGTTTTCTGAATTAAATGATTTTATAGAACTAGAGGAGAAGCGAGGTAATGCAAATATGAATATCTATTACGTAGAAAAGTATAAACGTACTTCTATACCAGTAAGTGCTTTCATTTTTACCTTAATAGCTGTCGCAGTATCATCAGTAAAAAAACGTGGTGGTATGGGAATGAATCTCGCCATAGGTATCGTGATCGCGATGACCTATGTTTTTCTAGATAAGGTTTTTGGAACCATCGCAGAGAAGAGTACATTTAATCCATGGATTGCGGTGTGGTTTCCTAATATTTTCTTTGCTGTAGTGGCTATTTTCCTATTGAGAAATGCGAGACGATAAATTACTCAATTACCTTCACTTACATTTTATTGTATTTATCTGGGGTTTTACCGCTGTTTTAGGTGCATTAATTAGTATTGATTCTATTCCTCTAGTATGGTGGCGCATGAGTATCGCTGTGGCACTCATATTTATATATATGAAGTGGGAAAAAATACCTTTTCAATTATTTGGTAAAGGTGCGCTTTCGCGAAAACGGATACTCGGTTTCCTTCTAGCTGGAGTGGTTATAGCCTTGCATTGGGTAACATTTTTTGGAGCTATTAAAGAATCTAATGTTTCTGTAACCCTTGCTATGTTAAGTATGGGATCTTTCTTTACAGCCTTATTAGAACCTATTTTTACTTCAAAGAAATTCGTCTGGTACGAGCTTATTTTTGGTGTGATCATAATAGGAGCATTATATTACATTTTCCAGATTGAAACTGAATATGTGACAGGAATGATATTAGGATTAATTAGTGCTTTGTTAAGCGCGATATTTTCCATAATGAATGTGAAATGGGCCAAAGAGAATCCTCCTTCATTAATATCATTTTATGAGCTGTTAAGTGGTGTAGCTTTACTTTCTTTATTTTTTGTTTTTCTACCGGTTGATTTCGTCATGCCATCGCAATTATCTTCAATGGACTGGCTGTGGTTGGGTATTTTAGCATCTGTTTGTACGGCTTATGCTTTCATTGCCAGTGTAAAAGTGATGAAGTTTTTAAGTGCCTATACGGTGATGTTAACTATTAATCTTGAACCAGTATATGGTATTTTCTTAGCTTATTTAATTTTAGGCGATGCTGAAGAAATGACACCGGAATTTTACGTAGGAGCTGTTGTCATTGTTCTTGTAATTATTACAAATGGTATTTTAAAAACTCGCCTTGCAAAGAAGTAATTTCAATCGCTTTGTGCCATAGTAGGTCTATTGTATTACTTCTCAGACTAACGACTTGAGGACAATTACGATTGTAACATATCTATAAAGTTAGATTTTGTTTTACTTTTCTATTCTCGTTCACAACTTCAAATTCAATTGTACGTATACTTCAACTTGTATTACTATATTTGTTCTACCCAAAAAATGAATTTCCCTTATATGGAGTATTTAGAATTTGAATTACCGATAAAGGAGCTGGAAGAAAAGTACCAGCAAACTATTACCTTAGGTGAAGAAAGTGATGTAGATGTAAGTGCTACCATCAAACAAATAGAGAAAAAGCTTAAAGCTACTCGTAAAGATATATATGCAAACTTAACCGCATGGCAACGTGTACAAATGTCACGTCATCCTAGTCGTCCTTATACATTAGATTATATCAAAGCAATTTGTGGTGATACCTGGTTAGAACTACATGGTGATCGCAATGTTAAAGATGACAAAGCGATGATAGGTGGATTAGGTAAAATAGGTGACCAGAGCTTCATGTTTATAGGTCAACAAAAAGGTTTTAATACTAAAACACGTCAGTACCGTAATTTTGGTATGGCAAATCCAGAAGGTTACCGCAAGGCATTACGCTTGATGAAAAGCGCTGAGAAATTTGGAGTGCCAGTAGTAGCTTTAATTGATACTCCAGGTGCCTATCCAGGACTTGAAGCAGAAGAACGTGGTCAAGGAGAAGCAATTGCCAGAAATATTTTGGAGATGACTCGTCTTAAAGTTCCTATCATTGTTATGATTATAGGTGAAGGAGCTAGTGGTGGAGCCTTAGGTATAGGTGTAGGAGATCGAGTGGTGATGTTAGAAAACACGTGGTATTCCGTTATCTCTCCAGAATCTTGTTCTTCGATTTTATGGAGAAGCTGGGAATATAAAGAGCAAGCTGCAGATGCCTTGAAACTGACTTCTACAGACATGAAGAAATTAAAGTTAGTAGATGAAATCCTAAGGGAACCAGAAGGTGGTGCTCATAAAGATAGAGAAACCACTTTTAAACTAGTTGAAGACTGTATTTTAAGACAATATGATGATCTTAAAGATCTATCTCCTGAAGAGCTGGTAGAAAAACGTATGGATAAATATTGTAATATGGGAGTTTTTAAAGGCTAATCATTTCTTTTTAATACTATTAAAGCTACAAGAAAGACATGTTCTACTTGTAGCTTTTTTAACCCCTAAATTTTAAGTTTTAGATCATTAAAGTACTTATCAACTTTATAAATTTAGAACAATGCTTTTTTGCAGATTTGCTAATAGTGATGGTCAGTATCATTCACAAAAAACTTATGGTTATTAACAGGTTGTAAACTTGTTATCACAGGGTAATGTTCATTACCTTATCATAAACTGACAACGTTAAGATAATATTAAAACCCTATTTTTGGACTCTATGGAAAAAATACAACAACGCCCTAATATTGTAACAGGAAACACTTCTGTAATCTCACTTGAGAAAGGTAAAATACCGCCACAAGCTGTTGATTTAGAGAAAGTTGTTATAGGTGCGTTGATGATTGACGGAAAAGGAGTTGATGAAGTGATCGACCTTTTATCTCCAGATGTTTTTTATCAAAAAAGCCATCAGTATATTTTTGAAGCCATAGATATTCTATTTAAAGAAGGTAAACCAGTTGACTTATTAACCGTAAGCGCTCAATTGCGCAAAATGGAAAAATTAGAACCTTCTGGAGGTGATCATTACCTTGTTCAATTATCACAATTAGTAAGTTCTACAGCGCATATTGAATTTCACGCAAGAATTATTTTGCAAAAGTTTATCCAGCGTAGTTTGATTAAAATATCTACAGAGATCATCAATGACTCTTATGAAGAATCTACTGATGTTTTTGATTTACTGGATAAAGCAGAATCTAAGTTATACGAGGTTACTCAAGGTAACATACGTAAAAGTACAGAAACTGCTATGGATCTTGTGCGACAGGCAAAAGAACGCATTGAAGAAATTGCAAATCGAGATGGACTTTCTGGAATACCATCTGGTTTTACAGATTTAGACCGTTTAACTAGTGGATGGCAACCTTCTGATTTGATTATTATCGCAGCACGTCCAGGTATGGGGAAAACGGCTTTTACATTAAGTATGGCTCGTAATATAGCCGTAGGAAGTAATATTCCTGTTGCGTTTTTCTCCCTAGAGATGAGTTCAGTACAATTAATTACTCGTTTGATTTCTTCAGAAACAGGCTTAAGCTCTGAAAAATTACGTACTGGTAAATTAGAACCACATGAGTGGGAACAGCTTAATGTCAAGGTTAAAGACTTAGAACAAGCTCCTATTTTTATAGACGACACGCCATCGCTATCGATTTTTGACTTGCGTGCAAAATGTAGACGTCTTGCCTCACAATATGGTATCAAATTAATCATGATCGATTACCTTCAGTTAATGACCGCTCAAACCGGTAACAAAGGAGGAAATCGTGAACAAGAAATCTCTACCAT
>CAZBCH010000298.1:0-12762 GCA_964490235.1 uncultured Flavobacteriaceae bacterium
AGATTCAAAAGAATTTGAATTTCAAATAGGTAATTTCCATTTAAATTCTAAATTACGTTTCTTGTCTCTAGGTGACAAAGAACCTGTAAAACTATCTCCTAAAGAGAATGAGTTATTACGTTTACTAGCATTACACCTTAATGACTTGATGCCTCGAGAACTTGCTCTTACTAAGATCTGGCGCGATGATAACTATTTCACATCAAGATCGATGGATGTTTATATTGCAAAACTGCGTAAGTACTTGAAAGAAGATGATAACGTAGAAATTGTAAATATTCACGGAGAAGGTTTCCGTTTATTAGTTAAGGATCAAGTAGATTATTAAATAATTTAATCCATAAGTTTTTCACTGACTCGCTGTACTATTTCAGTATGGCGAGTTTTGTAGTGAAACCATATGACATCCATGTCTTTACGATACCAGGTCAATTGTCTTTTTGCAAATCGTCTGGTATTTCTTTTTATAAGTCTTATGGCCTCATTTAAGTCATAAGCTTGATCAAAATATGCAAAAAATTCTTTATAACCTACTGTTTGTAAAGCGTTTAAATGTTTGTAGTCGTATAGTTTTTGTGCTTCTTCTTCTAGCCCACGAGCAATCATTAAATCAACTCTCTTATTGATTCTTTCGTAAAGTTCTTCACGATCTGCTATGAGGCCTATTTTAAGGACCTCAAAATTTCGTTTTTGAGCCTTACCGGTTCTTAACTCATTCATTTTTTTTCCGCTTGCGCGAAAAATTCCTATCGCTCTAATTAATCGATGAGAATTATGAATGTCTACCATTTCATAATATTCAGGATCAATTTTTTTTAATTCTTCTTGTAACCAAGATAATCCCTTATTTTCATAATCATTTTTAATCTCTTGATGGATTTCTATAGGTACATCAGGTAAATCATCTAGGCCGTGAGTAACTGCCTTCTCATATAAGGCACTACCACCTACCATAATCACTACATCATTTTTTGCAAAAAGTTGAGGAAGAAGTTTCATCACGTCTCTTTCAAAATCTCCAACAGAATAATCTTCAAAAATGCTTCTATCTTGAATAAAATAGTGCGGTGCAGCGTCTAGTTCTTCTATTTCTGGCACTGCGGTTCCTATAGTCATTTCTTTATAGAATTGCCTTGAATCTGAAGATATGATGGCTGCTTTATAAGCTTTCGCGAAAGCGATACTAAGAGCAGTCTTACCTATAGCTGTAGGACCTACGATACAAATTAAGGTTTTAGTCATCTAGAGAAGTTCCACAATTGTGACAAAACAGGGCGCCATCTTGATGTTTTTTAGAAAGGCAGTTTTGACAGACTTGTGTATTTACGTGTCTATAGTTAGGATCATCTTTTAAAGTTGTTGTCTTACCATCATTTCCAGATTTTGAATATTCTGCACTTACAATTCCTGTAGGCACAGCTATGATACCATATCCCATAATCATAATAACAGCTGCGAGAAATTGTCCAAATGGAGTCTCTGGCGCAATGTCTCCAAAACCTACTGTCGTTAGGGTCACAATACACCAATAAATGGATTTAGGAATGCTATCAAAGCCATGTTCTGGACCTTCTACGAGATACATAAGTGTTCCAAATATGATTGAAACAACCATAACGGCAAATAGAAAAACTGCAATTTTAGGACCACTTGATCTAATGGCTTTACTTAGTTTATCTGCTTCACCTATATATCTGGTAATTTTAAGTATTCTGAAAATTCTTAAGAGCCTTAAAGATCTAACGGCAAGTAATGCATTTAATCCACCAAAAAAGAATGTTAAGTATAATGGTATAGTGGATATGAAATCAATAATACCGTAAAAACTGAATATGTATTTGAATGGCTTATTAATCGAGATCACTCGCAATATATATTCTATTGTAAAAAAAACAGTTATTACCCATTCAGCAATAATGAATTCATCACGATAATTTTTACCTAATTCTGGTACACTTTCTAGCATTACCAGAATCAAGCTTATAATAATAACGATAAGTAATGTAACATCAAATATTTTACCTGCTGGTGTGTCTGCTTCATAAATTACTTCATGAATTTTACGTCTCCACTGGCTTGATATATGCTTATCGTTTTTAACCATCAATTAAGATCTGTGTAATGGAAATTTTGAAGGATTAGTTTCACTCATTATATGATATACTTTGTCAAATATATCATCTGCACTAGGTTTTGAAAAATAATCACCATCAGTACCGTAAGCTGGTCTATGTGGTTGTGCAGCTAGACATTGCGGTTTACTATCTAAGTACCTCCATGCGTTTTGTTCATCAACTATTTTTTGTAGAATGAAAGCGCTAGCTCCACCAGGTACATCTTCATCAATGACTAGTAATCTATTTGTTTTCTTAATGCTTTCTACAATTTCATGTTCTATATCAAATGGCAGCAGTGATTGAACATCAATAATTTCTACATCTATTCCAGCTCTTTCTAGTTCTATAGCAGCTTCATTAACCAGTCGTAGTGTGGAGCCATAAGAAACTAGGGTTATATCTTTTCCTTCTTTAAGTGTTTCTATTTTTCCTATAGGAGTTCTAAATTCACCTAGATTAGAAGGCAGTTTTTCTTTCAGACGGTAACCATTTAAACATTCTACTATTAGAGCTGGTTCATCACTTGCAAGAAGCGTGTTGTAAAAACCTGCAGCTTGTGTCATGTTTCTAGGTACGAGAACATGAATACCTCTTACTAGATTAATGATACCACCCATTTGTGAACCACTATGCCATATTCCTTCTAGTCTGTGACCTCTAGTTCTTATAATTACTGGTGCTTTTTGCTTTCCTGCAGTACGATACTGTACGGTGGCTAGATCATCGCTCATTAATTGTAAACAATACAATAAGTAGTCCAGATATTGAATCTCTGCAATAGGACGTAAACCTCTCATAGCAAGACCTATTCCTTGCCCTAATATAGTGGCTTCACGTATACCAGTATCAGCTACTCTTAATTCACCATACTTTTCTTGCATTCCTTCTAGGCCTTGATTCACATCACCTATTTTTCCTGCATCTTCTCCAAAAACCATTACCTCTGGATGTGCTTTGAAAAGTGCATCAAAATTCTCTCTCATAACAAGTCTGGCATCAACATCCTCACTCTGGTCATTATATTGAGGTGCGACAGCTGCTATTTTGGTAGCTGCTTGTTGAGAATTGCTGTGTAAGTTATTGCTGTATTTCTTTTGAGTATTTTCAGTATACTCTTTGTACCATGTATTTAATTCATCTATTGAATGATGATTCTCTTTTAGGGTAAATCTTAAAGTTTTTCTTACGGCCTCAAGACTGTCTTTACGATAAAGCTCTTTTTGTGCTTTTAAATTTGATGCTAATGGATTAATGAAAACTCCATTTTCTGATACAGCTGCAACAGCTTCAATCAATTTAACTGCCTCATCACGCTCTTGTAGAATAGGATTTAAATAGGCATTCCAAGCGGCTTTTTTTCCTTCTCTTACCTCTTTTTTAATTGACTTTTCTAATTCAGACAACTCTTCTTCAGTAGCAAAATTGTTTTCAATTAACCATTTTCTAAACTGAACATTACAATCATATTCTCTTTCCCAGTTTAAACGGTCTTCATCTTTGTATCGCTCATGAGAGCCACTTGTACTATGACCTTGTGGTTGAGTAAGTTCTTCAACATGTATCATTACTGGTACATGTTCTTCTCTAGAGATTTTACTAGCTTTTTCATAAGTTTCCATTAGGGCTACATAATCCCAACCTTTTACGGTCATGATTTCAAAACCGTTATGTTGCTCATCTCTTTGAAAACCTGCTTGAATTTTGCTGATGCTCTCTTTAGTAGTTTGATGTCTGGCATGAACAGAGATTCCGTAATCATCGTCCCATACACTTATTACCATTGGGACTTGTAACACTCCTGCGGCATTAAATGTTTCCCAGAAATGACCTTCACTAGTACTGGCGTTACCTATTGTTCCCCATGCAACCTCATTTCCTTTATTAGAGAATCCATTATCATCCTTAATCAGATCGTTATGTCTATATATTTTTGAGGCTTGTGCAAGGCCTAGAAGTCTAGGCATCTGACCAGCAGTAGGAGAGATATCAGCACTAGAATTCTTTTGATCTATTAATCGTTTCCAACTACCGTCTTCATTTAAACTATGAGTTGCAAAGTGGCCACCCATCTGGCGTCCTGCACTCATAGGTTCATCTGTTATATTAGTATTTGCATAAAGACCTGCAAAAAACTGCTGGATATTGAGCTCACCTATCGCCATCATAAAAGTTTGATCACGATAATAACCACTTCTAAAATCTCCATTCTCAAAAGAACGAGCCCACGCTAGCTGTGGCAACTCTTTTCCATCTCCAAAGATTCCAAACTTTGCTTTACCAGTAAGTACTTCACGACGACCTAATAAACTACATTCTCTACTGGTAACAGCAAGTTTATAGTCTTTAATAAGTTCTTCTTTAAAATCTTCTTTGGCTAGTTGTTGTGGTTCTTTCACTGTGTTTTGCATTGTTTTTGGGTCTTATCGCAAAGGTACGTTTTTAACCTTCTATTTACAATTACAAAACTAGTACCATCGACGGCTAAATAGTTTTACAAAAGTGTTAATGTCTAGAGTAACTATAAAGCGTATTTTTTCATCATAGTTTTGCTGTGCAATTTCCCATCCATTATTACTATATACAGGAAAGTAAAGTTCAAAAAAGTCCTGTAGTAGATTTAATCTGATACCAGAATCATAAACAAATTTTGCATCGCTTCCTTTGTTTTTTACAAAACCAGCATCGCCATAAACGTGTATGTAATTCCATAAGCTATAAGAACCATTTACGGTTGTTATCCATTGATTTGCAAATGCAGGTTCTAGTTGCGATTTAAATCCACCTTCGGCAATGATTAATTGTTGTGAAAAAAGACCACTATCTTCAGATCTACCATAATAGTTGTAGTCAAACAGATAATCTGTAGGGCGATCTAATGCAAAAGAAAAGAAATCACCACTAGATTGAGAATTGTTAGTAAGAAATGCACCTCCAAAAAATCTAAACTCGAGCTGTCTGTTATTTTTATACAATCTGCGCCAGTTCAATCGGTAAGTCGCTTTTGTAAATTGGCTTGAAATTTCTGTCCCAATGTTATAATTAAATACGCGCCTAAGATTATTATCAGATTGTGAAAAGTTAATTGCAAAAACATTATAATCTGGTTCATCTACAGGACTTAATGGATCGCGGTCACGATCAACATATATGTTTCTAAAACTTAAACTTTGTTGTTTATTACTTCTCAAATCCTTGGGACGGTATCTGAACTGCAGCCAGCCGCTAGCTCTACGAAACATTAAATCATCTGCATAAGAAAATGTGTTACCACTTACACCATATCTCACAGAAAATAGGCGTTCTTCACGGTCCTGAATAGGGTGATCATAACCTATGCTTATAGACCCAACCAATTTATTAGAGTTTGTACCATATCCAGGTTTAATACTGTATCTTAATGGTTTAGGTAATAAGTTACCATTATAAAATCTTGTTCCTAAAGTAATTCCATCATAGATATTGAATTCCACATCGGGCATGAGAAAAATTTGCGATCTTTCAGGATCTTCAATATCCTTAAAAAGTCTAAATTCTAATGGTCTGTTTAATGAAGGGAAACCTTTAAGTGTTTTATAATTATCTCTAGGATTGAACTCGCTTATGAGTTCTTCATGATTAATTGCGATTCTGGTGGCACGCTTTCGCGAAAGCGAGATCACACTATCACTCTTGATTCCTTCTATCCATTTCTTAGTAATAATACTATCTTTTTCTAGTAGGTAAACAGGAACTGGAATAGGAAGATTTGATTTGTTTTTAATTTTGAATGAAACGGAATCACCTTCTTTTTTTACTTTTCTTATTGTCCAGTCTAGTCTTTTATGAGTAGTGATGTAATCGTCAAAAAACCAACTTATATTTTTAGATGTGTTTTGAGTTAAAATATGCTGTAAGTCTTCTGTATTTGTAAATTGAAGATGATTTGCTACATAAAATTCCTGTATAGATTTCTCTAGAGTCGATTCTCCTAAAAAATCATCAAGAAAACGCCAGCCTATAGCCGCTTTAAATGGCATAGCGATTTGCTGATTGTATTTCACCAGCTCATCTGCTGGAGTATTAATAGCTTCGTCTAGATTTTGTCTAGCGCTATTAAGATAGAGTAGGGAATAGCTGTCATTAAATTTAAGATTAGCAGCGTTAAAACCACGTATACCCCATATGTTACTTAATTTACCACCTATTTTGAGATCTGGATAGTACGTTTTTTGATACTCCATCATCAGATAAGTGATCAATGATTTTTCTATCCATGCTTCTTTTCTAGGATTCACATGTATACCGCTCTCTACCCATTTGCGTGTAATGGCTTTGAGCAATTTTATTTCATAGGTAAAACCAGCAGGAAATGGATTGATAAAGCTAGGCAACGAGCTTAAACCATAAACAGGATTTTCACGGTAGTAGCTGTCAGAGACAAATAAATTATCATACGGATAACCACCTAATTTATTTTGAAGAAAACTAGCGATACGGTCGTTAAAAATAACTTTTATCTCTAATGGCACGCCTTTATCTTCAATATCTGTTACGACATTTATTCCTGGGACGCTGTAGGTTTTAAATACGTCTACATCCTTTAAAATATGTAAAACAGCTTCATAATAAAAATCTCCTGTGAATAAGTAACTATTCTTAAAACTTTGTGGAGCTTCTACTTTTTTAACTAGATTGCTTATAGCACGATGTGAATTAGGTAGATGCAATGAAACAGAGAAATTCATAGGAGCACCATGAAAATCATCTAGATCTTTATGAGAATAGTATTCCCAACTTCCATTAATAAATGGCGCAGGATGCAGGTACCAGTATTTTAGATTGTATTCACCTTTGTTATTTTTACCGTAATCGGTAAAATTATCTTTAGGTATTTTAACGGTGTAGTTTAATTGAACGGTGCGACTATCGCCAGCCTGTACAGGTTGTTTAAAAACAAGTTTAATAATGTCTTGTTGTCCTGGTATACGTTCTAGAGTATATAGATCATTCTCGTCTTCTAATGATTTGAGCGTTGTGTATCCACGATCTTCAGGATTAGCAAACTGAAATTTATTTTTAAAATCTTCAGCAAACCTGATGGCTAGAGGTGTTTGATTAGAAGAAAATGCGTTTGCCCAGTCTAAAAGAATAATATAATCCCATGCACTATCACTTTCATTTTTTATCTCTAGCGTTTGGTTTATTTCTAGCAGGTCATTTTTACCATCTAGAGTGGCTATAATATTAGTATTGTGCTGGGCTTTTAAAACACAGCTAAACAAAAGCAAAATAAGTGCTAATTTCTTAGTCATAAAAATAATGATTTGCCTTTGGTCAGTAAGTTAGATACTTTTCTTTGCGATTTGCATAAATACAAAATGCTTGTCACACATATGTATCAATAGTATAACAATATAAACGAACTAAAAGTATGAACGGTTTTAAAAATTAGGACTCAAACTGTATTTAGCATAGAATTCATTAATGATATTTACCGCTTCATCACTTGTATCTACGACATGTAAAAGATCAATATCTTCTGGTGAAATAGTGAAGAACTTTTTATCAAGTGTGTTCTTGATCCAGTCTAACAGTCCACTCCAGAAATCAGAACCTACTAAGATGATAGGAAACTTGCCTATTTTGTTAGTTTGTATAAGGGTAATAGCTTCAAATAATTCATCAAGAGTACCAAAACCACCTGGCATCACCACAAAACCTTGTGAGTACTTTACAAACATTACTTTACGAGCAAAGAAATAGTCAAAATCAAGACTTTTATCGCTGTCAATGTAGGGATTGTCATGTTGTTCAAATGGTAAGGTAATATTTAGTCCCACAGAGGTTCCTCCAGCGAGATGTGCTCCTTTATTACCGGCTTCCATAATTCCTGGTCCACCACCAGTAATGACACCATAGCCATTCTCTACGATTTTACCTGCTATTTCTGTGGCGAGTTTATAGTATTCGTTTTCAGGTTTTAACCTGGCACTTCCAAATATAGATACACATGGACCGATGCGGCTCATGCGTTCAAAGCCCATTACAAATTCAGATAATATTTTGAAGGTTGCCCAGCTATCATTTGTTTTCTTTTCATTCCATCCTTTTTCTCTAGCTTCTTTTCTCATAATCTCCCTTACTATATTTAATTTTAAAAAACTTTATATACGTTTTACTTCAAGCTTACAAACATAACCACTATGTAACAAGAATCGCAAAATTTATAAATAAATTTGCTTATTGAAATGTGCTTTGAATTCTATGTGCAGTTCATTTAATTTTAATAACTTCCAGATCGCCTGAACTTAACATTTATGAGTGTTTTAAATAAGTATTTACCTGAACTAGCGGTAAATCCATTAACCGCTTTAATTCAACAAAATAATATTCATTTAAAAATAGTAAATGAAAGAAAAACTAGGCATGGTGATTACCGTAAAAATCAAGATGGATCGCACGTTATCACAATCAATGCAAATTTGAATAAATATAGATTTACGATAACACTCCTACATGAGATTGCACACCTCATAGCATTTCAAAAATACGGTAGAGCAATCAAACCACATGGAGTAGAGTGGAAGTATACCTTCCAGCAACTCATGCTTCCGTTTTTACGTCCTGAAATTTTCCCTAGTGATTTATTGCCTATACTCGCAAGACATTTTAAAAACCCTAAAGCGAGTAGTGATACTGATGCGATTATGAGTGTAGCACTTAAAAGTTATGACCCAGAAACTCATAAAAGCTATATATTTGAATTGCAAGAAGGCGCAATTTTTTTACATTCTAACGGTAAGAAATATCAAAAAGGGAGTAAATTACGTAAGCGTTACAATTGCCTTGAAATCGATTCTGGAAAAATTTATTTATTCCAGCCTAATGCACAAGTGGTATTAGTAAAAAACTAGATGAATACGATTATCATAATAGGAAGGTAAACACAATTATATTTGAATAAGAAATAAGAATATGAGTAACAATAACTATGCAGTCATAATGGCCGGTGGAGTAGGTTCTAGGTTCTGGCCAGTAAGTAAACAGTCTTTCCCTAAACAGTTTCATGATATGCTAGGTTTAGGAAGATCTTTATTGCAAATGACTTATGATCGTTTATTAAAACAAATTCCTTCTTCTCAAATATTAATACTGACTAATGCAGATTATGTTCACTTAGTACAAGAGCAACTTCCTGACATAAATCCTGAGAACATCGTTGCAGAACCGGCTATGCGCAATACTGCACCCTGCATATTGCTTGCAGCTCTCAAAATTCAAAAAATGAATGCTGAAGCTAATATGATTGTAGCACCTAGTGATCATTATATAGAAGATGAAGATGTTTTTAATGAAGACCTGGCCATCGCATTTGATTTTTGTGATAAAAATAGAAATGCACTGCTTACTCTAGGTATACAACCTACATTTCCTAACACTGGATTTGGGTATATAGAATATAGCAAGGAAGAAAATCAATTAAAGAAAGTATCTCAATTTAGAGAAAAACCTGATCTAGAGACTGCCAAAAACTTTATCGCAGCAGGTAATTTTCTTTGGAATGCAGGTATTTTTATATGGAATGTGTCTGGTGTAGTTTCCGCTTTCGCGAAAGCGCAACCTCAACTAACATCTCTTTTTAAAGAAGGCTTATCAGTTTTTAATACAAATCGAGAGAACCTATGGCTGGAAGATAATTATTCAAACGCCGAAAATATATCTGTTGACTATGCTATAATGGAAAAAAGTGATGCGGTATATGTATTGCCAGCACGATTTTCATGGAATGACCTAGGTACATGGGGTTCATTGTACGATAAATTAGAAAAAAATGATGATTCAAATGCAGTAGTTAATTCTAGTTTAATGGCAATTGATTCCAGCGGTAATATGATAAGAACAGCCACAGGAAAAAAAGTAATTGTTCAAGGTTTAAATGATTATATAATTGTAGATCAGGATGATGTGTTAATGATCATACCATTATCAGCTGAACAAGAAATAAAGGAAATACGCAATAAGGCGATCATTTCATACGGTAATAAAATAGGCTAATGGATACGCAACAATCTAATAATGATCCATCATTAGATAATAATCTAGATGTTAATCAGCAACGTATTTCTGGTATATGGGAAAGCACGATGGCTTTTCTTCATGATTTACTGGACATAAGACAAGACTCTGATAGAGATGAAACAATAGAGGCTGTAAGAAAAGATATTTCATTTCAAGGTCACAATGCATGGATTCTTATATTTTCCATTTTTGTTGCTTCTATAGGTCTTAATGCAGACTCTACCGCAGTAGTAATAGGAGCGATGTTAATATCTCCACTTATGGGACCTATTGTAGGTATGGGATTAGGTACCGCGATTAATGATGACACTATGTTGCGTCGCTCCTTAATTAATCTAGGTGTCATGGTAGGTTTATCACTATTAACTGCTTCTTTATATTTTTTAATAACTCCTATTAAAGAAATAACAAATGAACTTGCAGCGAGAACTTACCCAACTATATTAGATGTATTGATAGCCATATTCGGTGGTCTTGCGCTCATTGTCGCAAAAGCAAAGAAGGGTACTATTTCTAATGCTATTGCTGGTGTAGCAATTGCTACCGCATTAATGCCACCTTTATGTACGGCAGGATATGGTATAGCGATCTGGAAATTATCTGTTGTAGGTGGCGCAATGTATCTCTTTTGTATTAATGCGGTATTCATTGCTCTTGCCACATTTGTAGTTTGTAAGTTGCTTAAATTTCCTATGGTTAAATATGCAAATCAAGCTAAACGTAAGCGCGTTTCTAGATGGGCTACAGCTATAGGTGTATTAGTCCTTTTACCTTCTATATTTTTGTTCTATCAATTATACTCTGCACAAGTTAAGGAGATTGCAGTAGAACAGTTTTTTAAGAATACGATAGATTATGCAGGGATGAGACCTACCAAAGAATGGAATAAAGAAACTAATAAACTAGAAATAGTGATGTTAGGTGAAATAGTTCCACAACCTACTATAGAAGCCTGGAAGAATAAATTTAATCAGATTGAAGAGTTAGAAGGATGTGAAATAGAATTCTTTCAAGGGTCTAAAATGCTAGCAAATAACAACGATGGTGTAGAGTTAGTTCAAGAAGAGCTTATAGGGCAAATGAAACAAATTCAAAATAAAGATGTACGTATTGCTGCATTAGAAAATGAACTGCGCAGACTTAGTCAGCAAAGTAAAGATTTTGATATCATAAGTAAAGAAGTACGATTTAATTATCCAGAAATTGCAAGTATGAGCTATGCAGAGTCTGTTAACAAGGATTTTATCACTCAAAAAACAGATACTATATCTGTTTATAACATTGTTTTTGGCGATACTACATTAGCGACTAGTAAAAGACTGGATATAAAACAACGACTTGCAAACTGGCTACAATACAGATTAAAATCTTATGACGTTAAAGTCAATGAGATAGAAAGAAGTGTAAGCGGTATCCCTAATGATTCCTTAAAAGAAAATAATTCAAAATAGAAATTACTTATAACCTAATCTTGTTGAGGTTTAGGACTGTAAAGAATTACTATTTGTATGATAATAGCAATGATTATAACAATCCATATTTCTAATTGAGTTAGTAAATCAACAGATTCCATTGCTTTTTTACCTACTTGCATTTGCCGTTTTCCTTCGGTGATTTGAATGTCTGCAAGTTGTTGTAAATTACTATCAATCTTATAGAGTTGCTTGCTAATTTTATTTGATTGATTTAAACTGTTAGTTGCTCTATTAAAATTTGCTTCCATTTTAAAAAGCACGGCAATTTCTTCTTGAAATTCAGTGAAAACTCGTTGCTCTTCTCTAGTCAGTTTAGTCTTTGCAAAGCCATCAACTAATTTGTTAATTTTATCTTGCGCTGCAGTACGTTGTACAGCATATAAGGAGTCATTATTTTGTGCAAGTAAAAGTTCTTTTTGATGTATTTCTAGTTGAATGTCAAATAAATAATCCTTAGCTATCAATCGATCTTCATATATAGAAGCTACAGAATCTTGAATACGTTGATAATTATTTCTATCAATAAAATTTGTAGCAACTATTAATGCTACTACTAACAATAAACCTACCGACCATTTAATTTTACGACCTATCATATGCATATATTATGTTAATAAAGATAAACACTAGCTATCAAATAGTGATTCAGTTGGTTTAAAATTAACAAATCGTTACAGGTTTGAAATAACTAAATAAAAAAACTGATTCATTAATTAAAATGAATCAGTTTAAACGTGTATTCTTACTTGATTTAATAAGGTATTATTTACCGAATTCTTTTTTATAATCTTCTATTGCCTGATTAACAATTGCAAGTGCTTTATCGCGACCTTGAAACTCTTCCACCTCTACGGTTTTATTTTCTAATTTTTTATAGTCTTGAAAGAAATTGCGCATCTCTTTTTTCCAGTATTCTGGTAATTCACTTACATCATTAAAGTGAGCTACAGACATGTCGTTTGCAGCCACTGCGATGATTTTATCATCCATTTCACCACCGTCTAACATTTGCATTACTCCTATAACTTTTGCTTCTACCAGACACATAGGAACGATCTCTATTTGAGAAAGTACAAGGATGTCTAGAGGATCTTGATCATCGCAATAGGTTT
>CAZBCH010000299.1:0-4217 GCA_964490235.1 uncultured Flavobacteriaceae bacterium
CCATTTACGAGTTAAGTGACCGAAGTGGACACCTGCGTCAAGTAATGACTTGACATCTGAAGTATTTGCCATAATTGTTAGTTTACGTTCTGTCGATAGCAATAATGAAGTGGTCATAAGTAAATTTAAAACTTAATCGCCTCCACTATTTAGATGCTAAACTGAGCTCTGGCGGCAACCAGGCGTGACAGCAAATTAATATAAATAAAAAAAGAACAAATCCCGTCTTGAAGTATATCGAGACGGGAATGAATATAATGTGATATTAACGCTTTGAGAATTGGAATTTCTTTCTCGCTTTCTTTTGACCAAATTTCTTACGCTCTACCATTCTTGGGTCACGAGTCATAAGTCCTTCTGGTTTTAATGCAAGACGATTTTCTTCATCTATAGCAACTAGAGCTCTAGAGATCGCTAGACGTATTGCCTCAGCTTGTCCAGTAATTCCCCCACCATTTACACTTGCTTTTACATCATAAGTGTCAGTAGTATTAGTTAAAGCAAATGGTTGCTTTACTTTGTACTGTAATGTTCCAGTTGTGAAATAGTCAGTAAGCTCTTTCTTGTTAATTGTTACTTCACCTTTACCTTCTGTAAGGTAAACACGGGCAACGGCAGTTTTTCTTCTACCTATTTTGTGTAATGTTTCCATATTACTTTACCTCGTTAAGATTAATGGTTTTAGGTTGTTGTGCTTCATGACCATGTTCTGAACCTGAATACACTTTTAGATTGCGGTAAATTGCGCTACCTAATTTATTCTTTGGCAACATACCTTTTACAGCACGCTCAACTACACGAGTTGGGTCTTTTGCAAAAAGTTCATTTGCAGTAAGACTACGCTGTCCACCTGGGTAGCCAGTGTGTCTTATATATGTTTTCTCACTCCACTTGTTACCGCTTAACGTTACTTTGTCAGCATTTATGATAATTACATTATCACCACAATCTACGTGTGGAGTAAAATTAGTCTTGTATTTACCTCTCAAAAACTTTGCAGCTATTGAAGACATACGACCTAGTGGCTGTTCAGCAGCGTCTATCAGTACCCATTCTTTGTTTACTGTTGCGCTATTTGCTGAAACTGTTTTGTAACTTAAAGTATTCACCTTGAAATAGTTTTAATTCTTTGTCTGATTTTACTAACTAAAATCGGGCTGCAAATGTAATCTTTTAATTTAGAATGACAAGCGGCTTTTATATTTTTATATAAATTTTGTTTGGTTCTCAATATTAATTCTTTACCAATCTATATTTTATTAATTCAAGATACTATGAAATATGAATGAGATATTTCCGCTTTCGCGAAAGCGAGATCTTTAAAAGTAACGTTTTTTTAAACTTAAATTGTTTGAAATCAACGCGCAATATATTTTAATTATCTTTATACCAAAATTGAAATGATGACAAAATACATAAGTTTATTAGCAGTACTATTTTTATTTGCTAGTTGTGAAAAAAACGCTTCAAATTCAAACAATATAATGTCTACTATAACTGGAAGTTATGTGTTGACATCTCTGGTTTCTGATATTGCTGTTGATTTTGATCAAGATGGCGTGAGTCAGACACAGTTACTTAATGAAGCGGCTTGCTTTTCTAGTATGGATATTAATTTTATGGCAAATGGAGATTTTAACGCTACTGTAGCCGAGCCAGAATTTGATGCTATGAATGTGTTATCTTGCCCTACTAGTTTGCAAACAGGAACTTACACAATAGATCCTTCAAATTTATTAATGGTAACTGCAAATATAAATGGAGGAACAATAACCGAGAGTATACAGTTAACAGTTACTGCAACTACAATTGAATTTACTGTAAGTGATGCAGATTTGAATCGCTACATAAACGGTAGGGCAGGTACACCTGCGGCAAATATTACTTCTTTACAAGCGACGTATACTAGAATTTAAAATTTAATTTTAGAATTATTCTGTTATTTCTACACCTTTCCAGAAAGCTACATGTCCTTCTATTTCTTTGGCAGCATGTTTTGTATCGGGATAATACCAGGCGGCATCTTTGTTTTCTGAACCATTAACTTGAATCGAATAATAACTTGCTGTTCCTTTCCAAGGGCAATTAGATGTAGTATCGCTATTTGTGAAAAACTCTTTTTTAATACTATCTGCAGGAAAATAATGGTTGTTTTCTACAACTTTAGTGTCATTACTTTCTGCGATTACTTGATTATTCCATATTGCTTTCATGAGCTTATATTTTTTTAAATAAATAATTTTTGAATAGCTTTTCTTGATCTTCAAAAATTTGAGCTATCTCAAGTCCAGATTCTTTTGCCAGCCATTCTACTATTAAGTCGTCATATTTCTGAGATATTTCAGTATGAATAGTTTCCCATTTATTGAAGTGTACTTTAAGGTGTAAGTTTTCAATAAACACATCACACTCTTTGGTTGCAAACAAATAACTTTTTGCCGTCCCGGATTCTGGATCGTATGCTTCCCAATGTTCAAAAAGGTTCACATCAAAATTAGCATTCATTTCTCTGTTTATACGATGTAGTAAATTGCGATTAAATTCTTGTGTAACCCCAGTTTTATCTGCATATGCATTTTGAATAGTTAATGGATCTTTTTTTTGATCAAAACCCATAAATAACAAATCTGTAGAGGACATGCTTTGCTGGATTTGTTTTAAAAATTTTATAGCATCTTCATGTGGTAAGTTTCCTATATTAGAACCTAAAACTATGATTACCTTAGGTCTTTTATTATATGTTGCTATTTTCTCTAATACTTTAAAATAAGTTCCTTGCTCTCCTTGTACGTCTAATGTAGGTAAGAAGGTGGTTAGAGAATTGGTAAGCTGGTCAATGGCGTTTTGACTTATATCAATTGGGATGTAAGTGAAATTTACACTGCTATTTACTAGTTCTTCTAAGAGAATTTTGGTTTTTTTTCCATCGCCAGCACCTAATTCTATGAGATCAAATCCATTTTTATTTTCAAAAATCTCTTTGAGATCAGACTTATAAGTGTCAATGATGTTATATTCTGCATTAGTCAGATAATATTCTGGTAATGCCATAATATCCTGAAACAATTTGTCTCCACGATCATCGTATATATATTTAGAACTTAAAAATTTAGGAAATGCGGTAAGACCTTCTTTTACATGATTTTCAAATTCCTTACGGAAGGTTTCTTTTTTAGTCATAATGATTTGGCAAGACGCAAGCTTGTAAATTGCCATCTAAGTGGCGCGTGAAAAAAATTTCTATATGTAGGTCGTGCATGATTTGCTGGTGTAGCTATGGAACTGCCTCGCAGTACTTTTTGATTGACCATAAACTTCCCATTGTACTCACCCAGTGCACCATCTGGTTTTTGGTAATTAGGATATGGTAAGTATGCGCTCTCTGTCCATTCCCATCTATTACCATGATTGAATTGTGATTGTGCGGCTTCCCATTCAAATTCAGTCGGGAGACGTAATCCTTTCCATTGGGCAAAAGCAAATGCCTCATAATAAGAAATATGCGTCACAGCTGCTTGTAGATCTATATTTTTAGAACCGCTTAATAAATAATGGCACCATTCTTTTCCTTCGTCTAAAAACCAATACATAGGGCATTTAATATCGTTTTTTTTAACCCAATCCCAGCCTTCAGTATGCCATAATAATGTATTTATGTAACCACCGTCATTAATAAAATCTATCCATTCTTTATTTGTAACTAGTGTGCTAGAAATGGCATAAGGTTCTAAAAAGACACGATGTTTAGGTTGTTCATTATCATAGCAAAAAGTATCTGAATTATGACCGATATGATAAATCCCTTCTTTCATCTCTATGAATTCCCTATTTGTATTTTCTATAAGAACTTCATTTGTAATTTCTCCATAAATAGGTTGTAAAGGATTATTTCCTAAAATGTATTTGATATCTGTAAGAAGTAATTCTTGATGTTGCTTTTCATGATGTATACCTATTTCCAGCACTGGATCCCATTCTTTATTCCAGTGTGTTGAAATCAATTGGATCATGTGCTCTGTAACATATGTTCTATAGTTATAGATTTCCTCAACACTAGGTCTAGAAAGGTTGCCACGATCAGTGCGCACTACTCTTTTTCCTACACTTTCATAATAGCTGTTAAAGACATAAGCATATTGATCGTGATATCTCTTGTAATTAGGAAAGTAAGGATCTAATAAAAACTCTTCAAAAAACCATGTGGTATGTCCTAAATG
>CAZBCH010000300.1:0-2434 GCA_964490235.1 uncultured Flavobacteriaceae bacterium
AGTGGGGATAGCTCAACCGCTATGGGAGAAAATACAACAGCAAGTGGGTTAGCCTCAACAGCAATGGGCGGTGATACAACAGCAAGTAATGGTCACTGTGTAGCAATGGGGAAAGGCTCAACAGCAAGTGGTAATGTAGCAACTGCAATGGGTTCTATTACACTAGCAAGTGGAGATGCCTCTGTAGCTATGGGGAGCAGCTCAACTGCAAGTGGAGATAACTCAACTGCTATGGGAGGTTCTACAACAGCAAGTGGAGATTTTTCTGTTGCAGCAGGTAAAAGTTGTCAGGCAAGTGGAAATGTCTCTGTAGCTATAGGTGATGCAAACGTAGCTTCAGGTTTTTATGCACAAGCTTATGGTAAAGATGCAGAAGCAAGTGGGGATAACTCTTTTGCTTTCGGAACAGTCAGTACAACCACAGCATCTGGAGTTGGTTCTTTTTCCTTTGGTGAGGGCAATGAATCTAAAGCCACTGCGTCGTGGACTCTAGGTGAGTTTAATATTGTAGATGGTGCTGGTTCTTTTGCTGTAGGTAAAGGCAACCAAATAAATGCAACAGCATCTCAAGCTTTTTCTACAGGTAAAGCAAATCAGAGTTCTGGTGAGGAGTCTCATGCAATAGGAACAAATTTAAATGCTACTGATTTTAGACAAATAGTAATAGGCTCAAATAACGTTCCACTTCCTGGTAGTGTAAACACGTGGACTAACACTCACAACTTACTAACTGTTGGTAATGGTCCTGACCCAGCTAATCAATCAAATGCTTTAGAGATAACAAAAGGAGGATTATTCAAACTTCCATCTTATGGTAGTGGTACTATAACAGGTGTTCCTGCTAATAGTTTATCAGTAGATGCTGGTGGTAATGTTATTGAAACACCTATAGTAAGTAATACCTTTATAATAAATGGTATGGTAAACAACTTAGCTAGTGAAACTTCTGGATATGATTTCATGGAATGGACATCTAACGTTACAGACGGCCGCATACCTTTATTTAGAAACCCTGTAAAGCTTCAATTAGAAAAAGTAACATGGGTATGGATGGGCGCAGGACCTCTATTTCTTGGTCCAGGAGAGAGTGTTGATTTTTCAATTGGTACAATTGCAGACAATACTAATTCTGTAATTAGTAACTACACATCAGTAAGTAATATTTTTTCAATAGATAGCAGTGATAATGGTACTTACGCTTATGGCGAAGCAAGTTTTGCGGCTGGAGCTATAGTGATAGATGTGTTTTCAAATATAGGGGTAGTAGGTCTAGAGACTGGGTCTGTATCTCCGAACACTGGAGAACTTTCTATATCCTTTTTCTTTAGAGAGGTATAGAAGAATTAATAAAATAAAATAAAATATAATGGATATAAGAAAAATATCTGTCGGCCCAGACTATAAATCTGGAGCTATGCATTATTTAGTAGGCCAAGAAGTTCTAAACGGAACACACAGAATTCATTTAATTAAATATGATTCTGATTTACAATCCTATAAAATATACATAGAAGATGAAGATGTTGTTATTCTTTGGAAAGAGTTTAGTTCAGCTATGCCTGTATCCATTGAATACAATATAAACTTTTGAAATCACCAACTGACTTTATAGTAACACCTAGAGAAAACAAAAGATATTCCAATACAAAAAATATTGGTGGGATAGATTTTCTTGTTAGTTCATCGGAGGAAGATGCTAGGTATTCAAACAGGTATGCTGAAGTAAAAGCATTACCTATAAATTATTGTGGCCCTATAAAAGTAGGGGATACTCTTCTTGTTCATCACAATGTTTTTAAATTCTATAATGATATTAAAGGACGTAGAAAAAGCGGAAAAAGTTTTCTGAAAGACAATTTATTTTTAGTTGACAGCGAACAGTTCTTTATGTTTAAACAAGATGATAAGTGGTATGCTCATGACAGGTATTGTTATGTTAAACCAATAAAAACAAAAGAATCCATTATATTTAAGAATACTAAAGAAGAGCCTTTAGTTGCTGAAATGATTTACCCTAATACTACACTGGTTAATCAAGGCGTAAAAAAGGGTGATTTAATATCTTTCAAACCAGAGAGTGAATATGAGTTTGAAGTAGATGGAGAAAAATTATATAGAATGTTTGACCACCAGATAACAATGATACTATGAAATTAAATCCAGAAGAAAGAAAAAAAAGACCTGTATTTACAGGTGTTATTAAATATTTTCCTCTTGCATTAATGGAGGTTTCACGTGTTTCTTTAGCAGGAAACAAACAACATCACCCAGATAAAAAATTACACTGGGACAGAAATAAATCAACAGACGATTACGATGCATTAGCTAGACATTTAATAGAGGCTGGAACAATTGACAATGATGGGATTCGACATACAGCAAAAGTTGCCTGGCGAGCTCTTGCATGTTTAGAAAAAGAACTTGAGAATGAAAT
>CAZBCH010000301.1:0-4989 GCA_964490235.1 uncultured Flavobacteriaceae bacterium
GCGCTTTTACCTATTCCTGTAATGATAACTCTACCTTGCGAATTATGTATGTGTAATACCGCTTTCGCGAAAGCGATATCTATACCATTTACCAGATCAGTAACAGCTTGTGCTTCAGTTCTGATGGTTCTTTTTGCGACTTCTAAAATTTTATTTTCTTGTTCCAAATACGATTACTTTTAGGTATAATTTGTGATAAAGAAATTATATCGTAAATTTAGCTTACAAAGATAAACAAAACGCACCAGCTGCATGGCAGATACGCAAACAGGATTAGAAGAAAATCTAAAGAAATATTTTGGATTTGAACAATTTAGAGGTCTACAAAAACAGGTCATAACATCATTACTTAATAAAGAAGATTGTTTTGTCATCATGCCTACTGGCGGTGGTAAATCATTATGTTATCAATTGCCTGCATTAATGCAAGAAGGAACGGCTATCGTTGTTTCTCCACTTATTGCTTTAATGAAGAATCAGGTAGATGCTATACGAGGTGTTTCTGACCATGATGGAGTAGCACATGTATTGAATTCTTCACTCTCAAAGACAGATGTACAGCAGGTAAAAGATGATATTGAAAATGGTATCACAAAGCTACTTTATGTAGCGCCAGAATCCTTAACAAAAGAAGAGTATGTGGATTTTTTGAAACAGCAAAAAATCTCTTTTCTTGCCGTTGATGAAGCACACTGTATTAGTGAATGGGGTCATGATTTTAGACCAGAATATAGAAATTTACGTAAAATTATTGATCGTATAGGTTCAGATATTCCTATTATAGGTTTAACTGCTACTGCAACACCTAAAGTACAAGAAGATATTCTTAAGAACTTACAGATTACAGATGCCACAACATTTCAAGCATCTTTTAATAGGCCTAATTTATTTTATGAAGTACGCCCTAAAACAGCAAATGTAGATGCAGATATCACACGTTTTATAAAACAAAATGAGGGCAAGTCTGGAATCGTATATTGTTTATCGAGAAAACGAGTAGAGGAACTTGCACAAGTCCTACAAGTTAATGGCATTAAGGCTGTTCCTTATCATGCCGGTCTAGACGCAAAGACTCGTGTAAAACATCAAGATATGTTCTTGATGGAAGATACTGATGTTGTTGTAGCGACCATCGCCTTTGGTATGGGAATCGATAAGCCAGACGTACGTTTTGTAATACATCATGATATACCTAAAAGTATAGAATCCTATTATCAAGAAACAGGTCGTGCTGGTCGTGATGGTGGAGAAGGGCATTGTCTTGCATACTATTCTTATAAGGACATTGAAAAATTAGAAAAATTTATGTCTGGAAAGCCTATCGCCGAGCAGGAGATAGGTCATGCCTTGCTTCAAGAAATGGTAGGGTACTCTGAAACTAGTATGAGTCGCAGACAGTACATCTTACATTATTTTGGAGAAGAATTCGATCCTGCGACCGGAGAAGGTGGCGATATGGATGATAACATGCGCAATCCTAAGCCCCAAAAAGAAGCCGTAGAAGAAGTAAAGAAATTAATTAAAGTTATAGATGCCGCTGGAGAGCGTTATAAATCTAAGGATATCGTAAATATTCTTATGGGTAAAAATAATGCGATGATATCTAGCCATAAACTAGATCAACACGATTATTTTGGTAGCGGAAAAAATAAGGAAAAAGCCTTTTGGACGGCATTAATACGTCAGGTTTTAGTCGCTAGATTAATACGCAAGGATATTGAATCTTATGGAACGCTCAAGGTTCTGGAAGCTGGTCATGATTTTGTAAAAAATGGTGAAACATTTATGATGACAGATGATCACACTTATGGTGAAGAATCTGATCAGATCGTTGCGGCCTCAAAAGGTGGAGCTGTAGATGCACAACTGGTGAAATATTTAAAAGATCTGCGTAAAAAAGTAGCTAATCAAAAAAATGTGCCACCCTATGTTGTTTTTCAAGATCCATCGCTGGATGATATGGCGACCAAGTATCCTGTTACCATGGAAGAAATGGCAAATATCCATGGCGTAGGTGAAGGAAAAGCAAAGAAATACGGTAAATCTTTTATAGAGCTTATTGCCAAATATGTAGAAGATAATGATGTGGTACGACCAGATGATCTAGTTATTAAAAGTACTGGTGCAAAATCAGGAAATAAGCTTTATTTCATTACAAGTATAGATCGTAAATTAAGCTTTGACGATATGGCAAGTGCCAAAGGTCTAGAAATGAGTCAGCTTATTAATGAGTTAGAAAGTATAGTATATAGCGGTACTAAGTTGAATGTAGGCTATTGGGTTGATGAAATGCTAGATGAAGAGCAACAAGAAGAACTTCATGAATACTTCTTAGAATCAGAAACTGATAAGATAGATGCAGCAGTAGAAGAGTTTGACGGTGATTATGAAGAAGAAGAAATACGCTTATACCGATTGAAGTTTATAAGTGAGGTAGCAAATTAAAGCCTACGACAATATTTTATTTGATAAAGTCTGTGACATTTTAGTTACAGACTTTTTTATTTTATATGATTTCAAAAGGATTTTAAGGCTTAGTTCTGTTTCTGCTTTCGCGAAAGCGGTATTTTAAGCAACCTATGAATCAGTGAATTACAAGTGAATCTGAAAATAGTTACGAAAACTTTTCGTAAATGGCACGGCTCTTGAATGTAGGTGTACAAGGGCAAGCCGAAAACCTAATAGAGTAGGCGTTATATAAAAAACAGAAATCATGAAAAGAATATTACTTTTTATTGCAGCTGGTTTGATGATGATGACCACTGCTCAGGCAAATGAAATCGACCTGAAAGAATCAAATGATTTCAAATTGAACAATACAGTTTACCGCAATGCACAACCAGTATTGTTTACCTATAATAATGTGGATTATGCTATTTTTCCTGATGGGAGAATTGAATTTGAATTGCCGCAACGCAATACTAGATCTAATTATTACAGACGAGGAAGTTCAAGAAGATATAATACCTACACTACTTCTTCATTAAATAATCGCAGACAATTTGTACGATATAATAGGAGAGGCCAGGTGGTAAAAATAGGTAATACACGCTTATTCTATAATCGTCTAGGGACGATTCAAAGAGTAGGAAATCTTAATATAGGCTATGCTTATGGTGTACTGAATAGAGTAGGCGGTCTTGAGGTTTTATACAATAGACGTGGTAGATTGATCGCAGCTAGAGGTCATGTATTAGTAAGGAATTTTTACGGACATGGACATGATTGTAATGATCACAACTTTGGAGAATTTATAGATGATCATCAAGACTGGGATGATGGGATCTACTTTAAGCGCAAGGCTACTAAATAATTACATCTCTTAATAGAAAAGCTCTCGAGTAAAATCTCGAGAGCTTTAATTATTTAAAGAGATTACCACTTAAAAGTCAAGAGTAACTGCTACCTCAAAGTTGTCATAGATAAAATTATCACCTAGTCCTTTAAAGAAACTTTTTGAACCGTATTTTACGTTGTATTTGCTGCGATCAATAATTAGAGTAGTAGTTAATGTATCATCTACTTTTACTAATTTGAAATCAATAGGATTTGTGATTCCTTTTATAGTTAGATCACCAGTCGCATAATAAACACCTTGTTTCTCTTCATTTATGGAGGTTATTACAAGATTTGCTGTGGGATGTGTAGCAGTAGAAAAGAAGTCATCGCTTTTTAAATGGCCTTCTAATTTGTCTTTCATTTCTCCTTCTAAGTCTGTTACATCGAGACTATCCATATTCATTGTAAATGAACCACCAGATATTTTATCGTCTTTGTATTGCAAAGTTCCTTCTTGTAATAGGATGGTTCCTGTGTGTGCACCTCCAAATTTTTTACCGGTCCATACTGCTGTGCTAGTTGCTGTGTTTACTGTTTTCATAATTTTAGATTTAAGCTTCCTAGATGAAGGAAACGTGATTAATATTATTGTTGATATGATTATTGTATGTACAAATAAATTAGTAAATTTTTTAAATTTTATTAAGTCCTATAATTAAAGAGTTCAATTCTTCGTCGCTTAAATTGTTAGTAAGAATGGTCTCTGCTTCATCTACTTTTTTATCAAGAACTTTGAGTAAATCAAGTCCTTGACTCGTAATACTTAATTCAATTTGTCTTCTATCAGTCGGGCATTGTTTACGATTTACTAATTCTTTATCTACCAGTTTATCAATGACTCTGGTAGTATTAGAATTTGCATGAATCATATTTTTACTTACATCTTGTAGACTTGCCACTTCTCCTTTACGTCCTCTTAAAATTCGCAACACATTGAATTGCTGTATCGTAATTCCGTGATCTTTGAGATTTAAACTAATAGTCTCTTGAACTTCAGTACCTTTTTTTATAAGGGTTGTTATCAGCTTGCGCGAAAGCGGAAAGTTAACAGAGTCCTGAAACATAATCATTTACATTTACATTAATTGTTGGTACAAATATATTTATGGATTTGATTTCTAACATAGAAATTATTGTTAAAGTTCAAATATAAGATGTTATATTTTACCTATTTTTACTTATCAAACTAATAATCAGTGTTATGAAAAATGTTTTAGGATTCAATAAGAACAGCTTACGTACTCTACTTTTATTACTCAGTGTTTTATGCGCTGGATTAACGGGCTTTGCACAGTCACCTAGTGGTTTTGGGATTACCGCAGGTTTAAATTATGGCTCTACCGGTGACTTGACTCAAAATGGTCAAACGATTATTGATAATCCCGATGAAAAATTGGGCTTTCATGCCGGAGTTTTTTACAAAATAGATGTGGCGTTTCTATATTTGAGACCAGAGTTAAAATATACTCAATTGAGTAATGAATATGACGGAGATCAATTTGATATTCAAAAACTAGACTTGCCGCTACTTGTAGGTACTAAGATCGTAGGTCCCTTGCACATTTTTGCAGGTCCTTCTCTGCAATACATCATGAATACTGATCTAGAAGACGTAGAGTTTAGTGACGTACAAGAAGAATTTACTGTAGG
>CAZBCH010000302.1:0-46843 GCA_964490235.1 uncultured Flavobacteriaceae bacterium
GGAACTCCTGCCGTTTTTATGCATGCTGCTGATGCCATTCATGGTGATTTAGGAATTGTACAGAATGATGATGTGGTGATTTGTATTTCTAAAAGTGGTAATACTCCAGAGATCAAGGTGCTCGTTCCACTTATCAAAAACTTTAAGAATAAACTTATTGCTATTACTAGTAACAAAGAATCTTTTTTAGGTAAAGCCGCAGACTATATTTTGCACGCAGCCATAAAAGAAGAGGCATGTCCCAATGGTCTAGCACCTACTACTAGCACCACGGTACAACTGGTTATAGGAGACGCTCTTGCTATAAGTCTGCTAGAATTGAAAGGTTTTACAGATAAAGACTTTGCGAGATACCATCCTGGTGGCGCTTTAGGTAAGAAATTATATTTGAGAGTTCAAGACTTAACAGAAAAGAACAACAAACCAGAAGTGCTGGCAACTACCTCATTAAGAGATGTGATCGTGAATATTTCAGAAAACATGCTAGGAATGACGGTTGTAACAAAGGATAAGAAAGCTATAGGAGTGATTACCGATGGTGATTTAAGACGCATGCTTTCTAGTGCTAATAATATTGATAATTTACAAGCTAGGGATATAATGAGCGGTAATCCTAAGACGATTAAAGCTACAGCAATGGCTGTGAAAGCTAGAGAAATGATGGAAGAACATAACATATCTCAACTTATTGCTGTAGATGAAATAGGTTACACTGGTGTGGTACACATTCATGATCTAATAAGAGAAGGTATTATTTAATTATGGCTCGCAAAAAAGCAGATCCCAACAACATGTCGTTTCTAGACCACGTAGAAGAACTACGATGGTGTTTGATACGCTCTATAGCAGGTGTATTAATAGGCGCAGGAATTGCTGCCTTTTTTACCGACTTTATTTTTGATGTTATTATTTTTGGTCCTAAAAGAGGTACATTTATTACATATGAGTTCTTTTGTGAATTTGGGAATTACTTTGGTATAGTAAGCGATTTCTGTAATCCAGAATTTAATTTTAAAGTCCAGTCTAGAGAAATGTCTGATGAATTTTCTACTCATATATGGACATCTATTCTGGTAGGTTTTGTAGTGGCGTTTCCATGGATTCTATATCAAGTATGGAGATTTATTGCACCTGGTCTTAAAGCTTCAGAAAAAAAATACAGCGGCGGTTTCATTATCATCTGTTCTTTGTTATTTTTCTTAGGTGTTATTTTTGGATACTTTGTAATTGCACCGTTATCCGTGCATTTTATGATGACCTATAATTTGAGTCCAGAAATCTCTACTGAACCTAGTTTATCCAGTTACATAGGATATATAAGAGCCTCTATATTAGCCTCTGGACTATTGTTTGAATTACCGGTTATTATATATTTCTTAACTAAAATAGGACTTGCCACTCCTGAAGGTTTAAGAAAAAACAGAAAGTTTGCATTGGTAATTGTTCTTATCGTGGCTGCAGTAATCACACCACCAGATGTAGCGAGTCAAATAATAGTTGCTATACCTGTGTTAATTTTATATGAAGTGAGCATTTTCATATCTAAATTTGTCCTCTATAGACAAAAAAGAAGAGAAAAAAAATTAGCTACCCCTTAAAATATGAGTAATCAAGTAGAAGAATTCAATGCGTATCGCGCAAAAATGAACGATGCCATTCTTGAAGATAATAATAAGATCATCAAGCGTATATTTAATCTGGACACCAACGCTTTTACGGCTGGTGCACTGGATAAAAAAACAAAAGAGTTATTAGGCCTTGTAGCTAGTACGGTATTAAGGTGCGATGATTGCGTAAAGTACCACCTAGAAGCAAGTCATAAAGAAGGTCTTTCTAAAGAAGAAGTTGTAGAAGCACTTTCTATTGCTACGCTAGTAGGTGGAACTATCGTAATCCCTCATTTAAGACGTGCCTATGAATACTGGGATGCAATTGAGAAGAATGCTTCTTAAGCAATGATGACTTGCCATTACCCATTTTCAAGTAAATCTCAATTTTTAACAATTACATTTTAAAAAACGAGAACATGTTAAGATTTGACATGCCAACTATTCGTGTTGGCATTGTCTAAATCTATTAGAGAAACCTCTTGTTAACTATTTAATTTTATCATATCAATAAGCTAACAACAAGTACTTGAAGTTTAATCAAGAGCTAAATGGCCTAAGAACATAGCTCGTGAAAAATGAAATGAAGCGCAGGAACAAGCAAAAATCCTTATATCTTCTTAGTAAATTAATAAGATAAGTTTCAGATAAACAAAATTTACATTGTTCAAATCAATGAATCTTCTTTTTGCGCCGTAGCAAATGAAATTTTTAGAGCTAGGTTCTTAAGCCTTGATTTTTTTGTTTCGTTTTTTGATCAAGCAAAAAATGAAAATCAACTAACTTTTGAGTTTTGACATGCCAACTATTCGTGTTGGCATTGTCTAAATCTATTTAAAAGGGTTCAACATAACTAATATTCTAAAATGATTTTATAGTTATATTATTATATGCCTCGATAGTTTTAATTAGGAGCTTTGTAAATATTCAAAAGCTGTTTCACATAACGATCACTACCATAATTATCAACCACATGAGAAAAGAAACCGTGACCATAAGCTTTCCTTTTATCTTTATCAATAATCAACTCCATCATAGCAGCAGCTAGAGCGGCAGGATCTTCTGGTGTCACTACAATACCATAATCCTGTATCACCTCGGCACAGGCACCTACATCAGTTACTATACAAGGTAATTCATGCATTCCATACTCTAACAAAGCTACTGGTAAGCCTTCAGATTTTGAGGATAATACTGCTATATCGCATTCCTCCAGCACCGCACTAACATCTGACCTGGAACCTAGTAGAAATATATGATTTTGTAGGTTCTTTTCTATTATTAATGTTTTCAGTTTTGCAGAGTAATCATCTTGAAAATCCTGACCACATAAATGAAGCGTCCAGTCTTTATTTTCCTTATGAATTATATCAAAAGCATGAATTAAATTAAAATGATCCTTTTGTTCCCTCAGATTAGCCAGACATATCATGCGTTTGCCTTGAACACCTTTTAAGGGTGAAGAAATATGTGACTCCATGGGCTTCACAGCAAAATTCTCTAAGTAGGTAACCTGCTTACATTTTAAATGTTCTACAGCCCAATCACGTAATAAAGGATTTACACTGATCACGTGATCAAAATTTCTAGAAATGAATCTAATAAATATTAAAGGTCTTTGATCTAATTCGTTTGCTTTACCATAATGATCATGCCATACCAAAAGAGGTTTTTTTCTTAAAAACAAGAATGCAAGAACAGCAATAAATGCTGATGTGCTATGCGCATGCACTACATCTATTTGATGAACACGTATGTAATTATTGAGTTTAAAAATAGCCGCAAGACCTAATTTACCTTTCTTTATAAGAAAAAGGTACTTCACATTCCCATCAATAGATTCTTTAAGTAAACCTTCTCTTCTTGTAACGCAAATATGAGAATCGTGTCCCGCACCAGCTAGCGCATTTGCAACTGTAACTGCCATACGCTCAGCTCCACCAGCTTCTAGACTATCTATGATTTGCAATACCTTCATATATCAATCAATTTGCAATAATTCTTGAATAGCTTCTTCAAAATCATCAAGAGTATACTTTCTAGACCAGATTGCGGCATTTTGCGACAGTTCTTGAAGCAACTCTGGCGCTCTTAAATATGCTGCTACTTGTGCATCAGCTGTGGAAAGATCATTGATTAAAATACCTCGTCCACAACGAGCATCTTCCCGCTGCGGCTGATTATTTGAACAACCCAACATCCATGGCACACAGCTTACTGCACTTGCTATAGGCACACAACCCCAGAACATGGCTTCGGCAACAGCTTTAGGCCAGCCTTCACTCTTAGAAAGCAAAAAAGAGAAATGAGCATTTTTATAAGCTTTTGTTACTATGCTATTATCGACATTGCCGTGTAACCTAACCTTATCATGCAGATTGTACTCATCAATCTTCACGGCCATCTCATTTTTTAACGGTCCATCACCATAATAATCGATAGAAATATCTATACCATCTTTAGTAAGTGATTTAATAATCTCAAGTACTTCTAACGGTCGTTTATTAGCTCCCATAGTTCCTACAAATACCGACTTAAAAGGTCCATTCCAGTCTCTTATAGAAAGAGCGGTTATTTGATTTCTTCTGTAGGTGGCTGTAAAAAAGGGCTTGACGTTTTTAGATTGATTTGGCCATTTTCCATAAGCTAATATTGAAATATTCTTAGTTAAGAATGTATTAGAAAGAATATTTTTTTGCCATCTATATGCAACAGGTTGTGCAGCATTAGGGTCAAAATTACCAGCATACTTGGCTGTTTTCTTTTTGGAAGGAAATAAGATTTGTGCGATACTAGCCAGCAAGGCTAGGTTACCAGGACATCTTAAGTGTATGTGATCCGCGTTCGCGAAAGCGAAACACAAAACAATAAACTGATAAGGAATATTGCATAAAGACCAAAAAGCACTTGAATAATTATGAAACTCTAATCTTCTAAGCGATTTAACAGTAAAATCTTGTTTAATAAATGGTTGCGTTAATAATGACCTATTATAATACGTCGGACATATAAAAGTAATATGATCAACATATTTCATCCATAAATCCATTTCTCTTACATATGGTGCATAAGCCTCTTTTTTACCCTTGCTTTTTAAAATAGGCGCATCTGAAATAATGAGAAGTCTCATAAAATATAATCAGCTGAGTCGTTATCACTTATCTTAATTGCTGGAACACCTACCACGGTTGTTCCTGCCGCAACCTCTTTTACCACTAGACTATTTGCGCCTATCACAGCCTTATTACCTATTTTAGTTTTCCCAGCGACCGTGGCATTTGCACCGATATAAACATGATCGCCAATTACTGGAACACCACGCTTATCACCTCTACCACTAACACCAATTGTAACTCCTTGAGAAATATTACAATTCTTTCCTATAACAGCATGTGCACTAATAATAATCCCTGAATGATGACCTATATAAAAGCCTTCTCCTATAGTTGCACTATATGGAATGGTTATTCCTGTTAGAATTTCAATTGCTTTTAATTTCAAAACGCCAATTCCTAATAATGGCCATTTGATTAATTTAGGTAAAGATGAGGTATAAATCCAATTGAAAAATCGATAGTGAAATAATGCCCAAAGACCTTGCTGTGTCAACAGCATAAGGAATGCAGACTTGCCACTATAATCTGTATATCTTTTGATATCTTTAGAAAACTTCATTAATTCGGTTTATTAAATAACAAGCTTATTATTCCCACGGTTCTTCCTATTGCTTCGGTGAAAGCTTCTTTGTGCTCGCTAGTGGTAAAGATATTGAGAAATCTAATAGCTGTGAGTAAAAGAGTGATTTGGTACCATTTGATTTTATTTTTAAAAGTTGGTTGTAGATGTTTAACACGCCATACATACCAACCATTACGTACCACCATCTTACCATAATTATACTGATTAGGCCTACCAGAGGCATCGTGATGGTGCTCTAATTGTGCTGCTGTATTCACGTACAAATCACCTATATGAGATAATCGCAAGGTAAAATCTGCATCTTCATACAGACCGTAGCCTTCAAAATATTCAGAGAATCTATGCTCTTTTAAAACTGACAGAGGAAAACTGGAAACACCACCCATTAATTGATCCACTTTATATATTTTACCAGATGGTGGCAAAAAACCTATGGACCTGCCATGTCCAAATTCGGGATAAACCGCTGGTGGTGTCGATTGTGCAAGCCCTAATTTTCTTCTTAATTGGTACCTGCTGCTTTCCTTACGACGGTAGCCATCATAATAAAAGTGATTCAAATCCTGAGGTCGCTCTTCTTCTACTTTTTCCCAAAATACCTCGTTTGTAATATAACCACCTACTCCTAAAGCCTTAGGATAATAAACATAAGTAGAAATTAAATTCTCAAAATAATCTGAATTTAAAATCGTGTCATCATCTAAGAAAGCTACGATATCTATATCATCGCGCACTCTTGCAATTCCATAATTTCGCTGCTTTGTTAAACCGCGTTGTTCTGGTGCGACTTTGTGATATTTGATGATAGGGTTTCCGCTTTCGCGAAAGCGTAATTCAGTACCATTATCTATCGACCCATCGATGATCAAGATTTCATCTGGCACTTTAGATTGAATCATCACAGATTCTAGCAACCTGGTCAAAGGTTCTGGTCGCATGTAAGTGCAAACAATAAGACTTACTTTATATTTTTGCATCTTCAGCTAATTTTTGAGACCAATAAATACTTTTACTCCATGCTTTTTTAAAATACTTATAGTAAGATATAGGATTTTTAATAGAGTTATCTTTATAAAACTTAATAAATAAGGTAAATTTGTAACCTAACAACTGTTTAGCTGTATAATTCTTCTTACGATGATACATAATTTGAGGCGACGGCTTGGGTAAAACATCATCTTCTTGCCAAGGAAAAACATGTGGCTTCCTAAAACCTCCTACAGGCGCTTTTAAGTGCAATAGTTGAATTTGCGGCGCATAGATTACGTCATAGCCTGCATTACGTATTTGCATACCATAATCTACATCTTCCCCATAGCCATGTTCTAAAGCCAGATCAAATTTACACTTTTCTATAACTTCTCGATGAACAATAGAACATCCTGAACCAAAGGATTCCCATTGTTTGAAACAAGTAGCATTTTCTACTTCTCCCTTTTGTAAATAAGCAAGATTTAAAACCTTTGTTTGAGTAGCTACAATGGCTTTAAATACTCGCTCCATGATATCAGACTCAAATCGATTGTCATCGTCAAATAGTAATACCCATTCAGAATTAGTTTGAGAGATTGCTACATTACGTGCATTACACGCACCAGTTTGATGTATAAACTCGTGCGCGATAGGAAATGGCCAGGATTGAGTGGCTATATAATCTAATTCTGTATCAGCATTTATATTTGCATTTTGTTCAATAATGATTATTTTTTTAGGAAGAATAGTCTGATTAGCGAGATCAAATAAAACATCTTTAAGATAACCTGCTCGTCCCATAGTAGGAATAATAACTTCATAATTAGATTCATGTAGGCCTGTTTTCTTTTTAATACGTTGAAGTTGTTCCACATTTATATCAATGTTAATCTTTTTATGATAAATGGAATAAATAAAAGCTAGAATAGGTAATCGCCTTTCATACCATAGATGACATAGCAATAAAATAAAAACCCAACGCGTTTTGTAATGCTGTTTTACAAATTTATAGAGCTGCTTATCATTAAAACATTGATTTTCTGCTATTAAAGGGATTTGATAATTTAAAACACCTAATGGTAATGATATTTTACCAATGGAATTAACCCAATACAAATAATTAGACTCTGATGAATGCGAGTCCGCTGTCATGATTACAAGCTGTGAATGAATACAAACGATCGCAGTACTTTTTAACCACGTCGGATAAATTGCTTTTTTATTAATATTTATAAATGGACTATCTTCAACGTATCCTAGGTCTTCACTGACAGGATTATAATTAGAAATAAAATAAGCACGGTGATTTAATTCTGGTAATTGTGCTTGAAATGATTCAATATCTGTATCCTTTTTATAAATCAAAAGATAATCATCAGGATGCTCTTGAGCACATTTATAAATTGCCTTAACAATAGGCAACCCATTATAATGCTCTGTAATAGCAATACCGTTATGATAAACTAGAGTAATCATAAAGAACAGATACGTTTATAAAATTCGAGATTTTGATGTACGGTTTTATAAATATCAAATTTTTCTGCAGTTTTCATTCTGCCTGCTTTACCTATGGATCGGACCAACTGCCTATTTTCAAACAACTCCTTTATAGTTTCCACATAGGCATCTACATCATCTGGATGATGCATAAATCCATCAACACCATGATCTATTAAATCTTTTGCCCAACCTATACTGGTGTTAACAACGGCTTTTTGTAGTGCCATAGATTCAATGGTCACCATTCCTAGGGTTTCCGCAAACGATGGGAAAACACAAACATGTGCTCTTTTTATTTGTTCTTGAACTAATTCATAAGGAATTTTACCTAAGTAGGTAATTCGAGATGCGGCTCTATCGGTCATTTGATTTTGCATCAATTCCCATGTAGAATTTGATCCAGTTTGAATGTCTGCACTATCAGCTCCAATAAAAATAAGTGAGCTATTAGGTTCTATTTCAATCAGCCTATTAAACATCTCAATAAGCTGAAATACGCCTTTCTTTCGAATCAAAGTTCCTATATTAAGGACTCTATAAGTTTCAAAAGTTTCTGGCTGGTCATTTTCAAAATTTTCAAGCTCAATACCATATGGAATGATTGATAGCTTTTCTTTAGGTAGATGAAATAACTCCATGCTTTTTTCACCAGCATAAGTAGTAGGTGCTATAAAAGCTTTTGCTTTTTGAACACCTAGTTTTTCAAACCATTTATTTTTAAACTTCTGCGCTCTCTTTTCTAGATGACAGAAATAGGTATCACTACCATGAAACCTTATAACAAGAGGTTTTTTCAAGTGCATAAAAGCTGCAATTCCAGTCCAATCTGGAGCTTCTAGAATATCTACAGCTGTTGTGTGAGCGTTAATATAATTCTGAATAAATTTGCGGTGCCTATAGAAACCAAGAAAAGGATAATTTTGTTTTTTTATAAGATGAAAAACAATACCATCTTCATTAAAGATCTGGCTATTCTCTTGTCCATAAATAAATAAAGTAACTTGATGACCTGTATTTACAATCGCATGAACTAAGTTTTTAATACTAGTCCCCATTCCACCACTAGCACGTGTCAGTTCATGTGGATACTCTGGTGTGATATACGCGATATGCATTAGTTCTTATGTTGATTTTGTAGTAAATCTGCTGTAAGTTTTTTGGTAAAAGCGGTTGCTCCTTCTCTATTAAGATGACCGCAATCTGCAAAATAAGATTCTGTAGAATCAAATAGGTCTATATAATTAATTACTTCTGGATAGTTCTTTTGTAATCCCTTCATAAAAACAGACCTATTAGAAGCACTTTTACAATAAGGAGCTGTGTAAAATGAAAGAGATGTAGGTGCTACTTCTTTCATTATTTGAACACCTCTATTATTTGCAGTAATAGTTTGAGGTAAAGTTCCTTTCATGGCAGTTCCTACACGGTCTATACCTAGAAATCCGTTGGTAAAGTTAACTTTTGAAGGTTTTTGAATAAGCTGTAAAACCACTTCTCTTAATCCTATCATTTTATCGTTAGCTGCATAGCGCACAAAAGGCAGATCTATAGATGGCATTTCTAATTGCTCCTTTAAATCTTTACTTATCATTTTTGTATTTTGATAAGGCGCTATAGAAGAAATAAAGGCAGGCGCATAAGAATCAAAATTCACTGCATAATCTAATTGAAAAAGAACTTGATCATAGGTAACTTTATTGTCTTTCAGTATCTGTAATAAAGCGGCAGAATCATTTGTTTTACTGCCCTGAAGCCCTAAGTTAATACAGCTTTTACCTGTTAATTGAGTAACCAGTTCACAGTCTATATGATTTTCAACTCGAGAACTTCCTAAAAAAATATAATCAATATGAGTATCTTTTAATTGCACTACGTACTGCGTTTTGTTCCTAGAAAATCCAGTGGTAAATGCATAAGTATAAACAGATTCAAGCAAGTATGCACTAGCAATCGTAATGATAATAACAGCTATGATATGTTTTAAGAACCTACTCATCTAAAACTGGAAGTATATAAAATCTTGATGATTTGAATAAACACCTAAAGTAAGCAACATAAGTATAATACTAGCAATTTTTAGCCATTTCCATTTTCCATAAAATGGATGTTCTTTATCTCTATGGAACCATTCATACGTTATTAATACAAATAATATCAAAAGCATTTCGATACTATAACGTTCAATATTTAAATACTGAATATCAAAGCCAGATGTAGCAAATGTACGTTTCAAGTAATCAAAAGCTTCTGTAATAGTTGAGGCTCTGAAAAACACCCATGCCACACATGCTAGTAAAAAGGTTACTATCATTTGAGCTACTTCCTTAAAACTAGGTAAAATTCGGTTCTCACTTACTTGATTTAAATGATTCCTATTTCTATTTAATAATAAAACTGGAACAAAAAATAAAGCATGTAAAAAGCCCCAAAACACAAAGGTCCAATTTGCACCATGCCAAAAACCGCTTACTAAAAAAATGATCATCACATTTCTTAATTGCAACCATTTACTTCCTCTGGAACCACCTAGCGGAATATATAAATAATCTCTAAACCAAGTAGATAATGAAATATGCCAGCGTCTCCAGAATTCGGCCATATCTCTAGAGAAATAAGGATAATTAAAGTTACGCATCAAGTCAAATCCTAGCAACCTTGCTGTACCTATCGCTATATTTGAATATCCAGCAAAATCTCCATAAATCTGAAAAGCAAAATAAACCGCTCCTAGTATGAGACTCAAGCTGTTCATGTTCTCATAATTATCAAATATGCTGTTTACGTAAGGTGCACAGCTATCAGCAATCACGATTTTTTGAAAAAGTCCCCAAATAATCAAATGGATACCAGAAATCGCTAGCTCTTCATTAAACACCCTTTTCTTAGAAAACTGAGGCAATAAGTTAGTAGCACGTTCTATCGGACCTGCCACCAATTGTGGGAAAAACGCAACATAAGCTGCAAAATTGATAAAGTTTTTAGAGGGTTCTAGTTTTTCTCTATACACGTCTATGGTATAACTTAACGTTTGAAAGGTATAAAATGAAATACCTACTGGTAATATGATGTTAAGCGTACTTTTATGCATTTCTATACCTAAAGCGCTAAATGCATCTACCCAAGAATCAATAAAGAATCCGTAGTATTTAAAAAATCCTAGCAGCCCTAAATTGATAGTAAGCGAAGTAAACAATAGTAGTTTCTTTCTGTTTGCAGATTGTGTCTTACCCATTAATATGGCAATAGAATAATCTACTACAGTACTAAAGGCGATTAAAGCAAGAAATCGATAATCCCACCATCCATAAAAAAAATAGCTAGCCAAAAGAATAAAGGCATTCTGTAATTTAAGATTTCTTTGCACTACAAACCAGTATATTATAAAACATACTGGTAGAAATAGAAGAAATTCAATAGAATTAAATAGCATTCTATTGAATTTTTTGAATACCTTCCCAAATACGCTCACTAGCTTTTTCAGGTGATTCTGGTTTGTTTATGATACCATACCACGATTTGCAAACTGGTACTGGATCAACTACTTTTTCTAAAAGCTGTTGAATACCTGTACAAATATCTTCCTTTTTATGCGCCCAAACCACAGCATCGCTTGGCATGGTTCTAAAATGGACGTACTTGTAATTTTGTCCTATGTCTCTTATCCCTTTTTTTAGTTCCGGTTGCTCATAATTTGGGTAAATAGTAGGCTTATCGTGCGCCACAAAATCAAACACCATACTAGAGCAAATATTGACTACCAGCTCGCAGTGATGACATGTGTTCACTAATAAAGCAAAGTCTTCTTTAGTAGGCATCACTTGGTTCCACTGCTCGCCCATAGGTTTCCATAAAGGCTTTATCGTGGAAATGATGTCATCATATTCATCCAGCACCTCACGATATCTATCAGAATGATCTACAGGAACCGGACGGAAAATAATCCCTATGTTATATCCACGATCATTTAGTTTTTGAACAGCCTCAGCGGTATCTTTAAGATACAAATGATCTAATGGTGAAGTAGTCGTATCATCACCAGAAAAACAGATGTAATCCTTTTTTTCATCTAGACCATGCTGTTCACAATAACGTTTCCGCGAAAGCAATATAGAATTATCATAATGAGGCTCAAATTGAGGTGTCCCAGTAACAAAGATTTGTTCTTCTCTGGTTTTAGGATAATATTCTAGCAGTTGCGATTTCATCAATTCTGACCAGACAAAATAATAATCAGTTTCAATGGTGGTCATTCCTTTTGGAAGATTATCCCAACTGTAAATCCAGCAAGCGGTTTTAATTCCTAAATCTTGAGCCGCAAGTATAGGTGCGATGGCTTGTGTCGCTCGTTGTGTGGTACAAAATACCAAATCTGGCCGGTGCTCTTCTAGCTGTGCTTTCACTTCTTGATACCGTTGTGTAGAACGTTCGGCAGCATTCATTTGATCCATCAAGCGTTGCCAGCCTTCTGGTGTAGCGCTAAAGGTTTCATGAAACTTTACAAATGAACTTTTAGCGATATTCTTTAAGTTGTTCCACCTCAAAGGAAATCTATAGGTAGGATACACCTTATCCTTAGTCCGCTTTCGCGAAAGCGATAACTCCACTCTTTTACGAGCATGATTGATTACCGGTGTTTTAGGATGTATTCTAGTACTTTCTATTTTTAATTCTGGATAGCCCAATTCCTTCTCTAAGGAGAAAACAGTATTATTCCAGTAGGTAATATCAAAGCCTTGTTGCTCACCAATTTCTTTAAATTGAGTAAACGCAAAATTGCGCAGTCCTACACCATCTGGGAAGAGGATGAATACTTTGGATTTGATATTTTTAATCATATAAGCAAATATTATATAAAATTGTCATACCGAGCTTACCGAAGTAGAGTTTAAATCAGAGAACTGCTGAAATATCAAATCTTTCTTAATAAGACTGTATGGATTACATCGAAGTGCTCGAACTGATATCACATTTTAAGTTTAAGTTTTAAAATAATAATTATTCACAACTCACAACTAATCAACTCAAAGACTCACCAACTCAAAGCTCAAAGCTCAACAACTCAAAGACTCACCGACTATTTCCTATACTTCAACTTATCACGTTGCACTTGCTCGATAGGTAAGATGTCTGTCGCTTTATAATCTAATGCTTGATAAACGGCTTTTAAATCACGAGCCAGTTTTCGCATTCCGGCTGGTTCTAAAGAGGCACTGTGATCTGTACCTTTCCAAGTACGATCAAGTGTGTAATGACGTTCTACCACATTTGCTCCTAGTGTATAAGCCGCAACATCTACAGCAATTCCTAAATGATGACCTGAAAATCCAATCGTTTTAACACGATCACCATATTTATCAATCATTGTTGTTATTTCTAATAAACACACGTCTGGAAATGGCACTGGATATCCTGAGGTACAGTTGTATAGAACAAGATCTTTTGCACGATGATGATTTTCAAAAAACGCTACGAGTTCTTCCACCTCATCCTTAGTAGTCATTCCAGTAGAACAGTGAATTTCTCCTTTATAGTTCTCACATAACCAGCCTAGCATCTCATAATGATTATTACAAGCACTAGGGATTTTAATAAATTCAGGATTCAAACCTGCAATTTCTTTAGCACTTGTTAGATCCCAAACACTTGTGGAATAAGTAATGCCTACTTCTTCACAATAGGCTTTTAACTCTGCATGCTGATTCACATCAAATTCTAAGAATTCTCTATGCGCTCCATACGTATCACCATAAGAGTTTACAGGATTAGGATGCGGTGCCTCGTATTGCTCTTTAGTCAGGAGCTCAATGTTATGACGTTTTTGAAACTTTACGGCATCTACTTTACAGAATATTGCCGCTACTTTGATTAGTTCTTTAGCAATCTCCATGTCGCCTTTGTGATTACCACCTATCTCTGCGATAACATAGGGCGCTTTATATTTACTCATAACGGTTATTGTATTTTATAATAAATTCTGTAGCCTCACGTATGGCACCTTCGGCACTATTGTTTTGCAGGATAACATCTGCATGATTTTTTATAGGTTGTGTAGCGTTTGCTGGAGTAAATGACCAACCTGCGGCACAAATATTTGCCATATCATTAACGTCATCACCTATGTAGGCGATATTGGAAAACGATAAATTTCTATCTGTTACAATTCTAGAAAGCAAACTGTATTTATCCTTAACACCTAAATAGACATCATTAATTTTTAGCTTTTTCATTCGGCTCGCGACGATTTGTGAATCTTCAGAAGTCATGACCATTACTTCTACTCCATACTGACGTAGGATTTCTAATCCCATGCCATCGCGCATGTCAAATTTTTTCATCATTTCGCCATCAGCTCCATAATAAATGCAACCATCAGTAAAAACGCCATCTACATCTAGAATAAGGTGAGTAATTTTTTCACTTTCTTTCTTTGATTTTAAACGAGCAGCTAGTAATTCTTCAACTATTTTCCAGTCTGTTAAGGTATCTATCTCTGTAAGACTATCCTCAGGCATAAGGACTGTTGCTATATTACCGCTTATTCTATTTTGGCTTTCGCGTAAAGCAGAATCAGTAGTTACATAACAAGCGCCATTTTCAATTAATAAACCTTCAAAATCCTGTCTGCGCGGTCTGTTGAAGATATCATAGTTTTTAGGCGTTCCATCGGCATGCCAAGTGAATCGATGCGTGTTTACTACAGTCAGTGCACTATCATAATTTTCACCATCGGTAACTGCTTCTAAACAATTATTAATATCTACAGCGGTTGTAAATGGCGAAGTCGCTTGAAGTAAGCAGAATAAATCAAAGTTTGATTCGTGCTTGTTTACAAATTCCATTATAGCCATTTCTGTACTTGCAGTATCTGAAGCGCTGGCATCACTTCTTCTCACCGCATGAACCTTATCGGTCCAGTGGTATTCCTTTTCTATAAAATTGAGAATATCTTGATCATCTGTATAAACGTAAATTTCGTCTAGATGTGATGCAATAGCTTCACCCAGTGCCCAACAAAATAGCGGTCTTCCTAAAAGCTTCTTTTTGTTTTTACCAGGAATGCCTTTTGAACCTGCGCGTAATGGTATAAATCCTATGGATTTCATAAAAATAATTAGAATGCAAAAATAAGTAAACTATTCAACAACATATCTTATGAAAGCTCATGGAATACTATTTAAATATGCTATTGATAAAATGGTGCCTTTAATGATCTAAATCTTTTTATGGAACTATTTTCAACCGGTTTTCTATAAGCCCACGTTTCTGGTAAGGAAATAAGAATCGTAAAAATTGCTTTTAGAAATCGCCACAAGTAGGTAAAGTCAGTAATGGCGTACTTTTTAAAATTATGAAACAACGCTCTAACTATGAAGTAAATAGGCTTTTTATAATATACTAAGTAAAACTTAACCACATTGACCAGCTGCTTTTCAAACCTAAAATAGTTTTTATTCTCTAATGTTCTTTTTACTACATCTTTACGATGATTCACCATAATAGAAAAATCATAAATGATATCATATCCTAGATCGATAACCTCTAGAGAAAGAGCACTTTCTTCTCCATAAATATCCATCCAGACAGGAAACCCATCGGTTTGTTGATAAACCTCTTTCCTAATAGCAAAACCACATCCTACAAATTCACTGGCGTGAAAAGGAATGCCTTCTCGTGCAGTTTTCAATGCAACAAGATCGTTCTCAAATATACCTCGCACTTCTTGAAAAGCGATGATGGCTGTTTTTTCGCTTTCGCGAAAGCGAGACAATACTCGTTCTATAAAATGATCTCCTATAGGATGTGCATCGTCATCTAGCCCTATCCAGATCATACCTGTTGCATGTTGATACAATTGATTTCTCGCTGGAGACGCCCCTAAATGGTTTTGTGATCTATACCATTTTACCCATTGAAAATGTGAAACAATTTGTTCTGTATCAGGACAAGCATCTATAAAAACAAGAACTTCATGAATTTCTGGTTGAATAAGCTGTTTTAATTTATTTAAAGTGAAGCTTAATTCTTCAGGCCGGTGACGTGTCACGATAAGAAATGAAATTTTCATATGAAATTCTTAAACCCTTTTAACCTGTCGATACAGTTCTATTATTTGAGAGCGCAAGGTAGTACGATTATAATTCTTAGCAATAAAGTCAATGTTATATTCTTGAGCAGCCATACGCAATGAAGTATTACCAAGACTTTCTGTAATAAGTTGCGCTATCTTTTCATGATCATTCACCTCTTCAATTAGAAATCCATTTTTACCATGCACGATCACTTCTTCTGTAACATTTCCTGGATTAGATTGTATAGGGAATGCACCCATGGACATGGCTTCTAATAAAGCGTTAGGCATGCCGTCAGAATTACTATTAGCTATATGAATAGCGGCGTTTCCCATGTAGTGAAGCAATTCTTTATTAGGCACATTTTCAGTACGTGGCACAATTTGATAGGCTAGCTTTGTTAAAATCTCACTTTTAAGCAGGTATGTAATCACGGCATCATCAGCACTGTAAATAAAAATTTTAAAGGACTTTAGTAGTTCTTGTGGTACTAATTCTAGCGCTTTTATTACAGGCAGTGCTTTACCTATAGCACTTTCATAGCCTTTTATAAGAATATAATCTCTTTGATCTACTGGCAATCGATGTTTGTCTGATATCTCAAGTCCACCATTACCAGGAAAAACTCCTAAATGTATATTTTGAAAACCTAAGTCCTTAGCTATTCCAGCATCTCTATGACAATCGGTGATAAGATAATCTACTCTGGTTAAGAATGCGGTAGCTTGCTCTTTGCGTATTTCTAAAACACCCAGATCATAGAGGTCTGTTCCCCAAGAAGAATAGATCAATGGCAAAGAATTCTCTTGCATGACAGGAAGAATTTTAAGCCCAGATAGTTTCATTTCAAAACAATGTACAATATCTGGTTGAATATCTTGTAGCGCTTTTTCAAATGCACTAGCAACAGACACATCATAACGTTTTACCAGCGTGTGATACAACTTAGGAAATTTGCTTTTAACTAACGTGCGACCACGTTTTTTTAAAAATCCCTTTTTCCAATCGGTAATTTGATGCATGAAAGATAAGGACGTAGCTGCTCCTTGATCTAATACATCAAACCAGTACAAATCCATACCATCGCTAGCAACTTGCTGTGCCCATCTTTTAAAATGATGGTTGTTCATGGAGACGAATAGGATTTTCAATTTATTAGGTTTTTAATTTGCTCTTGATACTGAGAAGCAATTACGTTAAAGCTGTATTTTTTAATATAGTGTTTTCGATTTTCTTCTTTTAGTTCAAGCAAGGTGTTACGATCCATACTCTCAATTTTTTCTAGAACATCTAGTAACGATTGTTCTTTCTTTATATCAAACCAAAAACTATTTCTACCATCCTTTAATCGATCTGGCATAGCACCAACTCTGGTGGAAACAATCAACTTACCAGCCGCCATTGCTTCAATACCTACTAAGGGTCCTGCTTCTTCAAATGATGGGATGATCAATACGTCTATTTTATTAAAAAATAGATAAATATCTTCTGGCTTTAATTCTCCCAAATAAGTAAATAAAGCATTTGACAAGCAGTAATTCTCTACTTGAGATTTGAAAGGACCATTTCCAGCAATTACTAAATGCTTATTATTCTTATTGAATATTTGAAGTATTTCTAAAATGCCTTTTTCTTTTCCGAAGCGTCCTAAAAAGCCATAAACTAAATCTTTTCCCTGTAGTCCTAGTTTTATAGTTAAAAGTTTAGATTCACTCAAAGAAGCCTGATCTATAATTGACGTTTTTAAACTTGATGAAGTATCGATAGCTATTTTATTTGCAGTAGAATGAACTAAAAATATATGTTTATTATAAATCTTTTCAGATAAGAAACTTGGCAAAAACTTAATTGTACCTGTTGTCCTTATCATTAAAGGTTTACTATTTGAATTACAAATATTTATTACCTCTTTCAACCATTTAGAAGTCAATTCACCAGAATATATGATGATATCACTTTCAATCATTTTTTTTGTGATACAGGTCTCGATCTTCTGTTCAAAATTGACATATTTATTAGTTATAAAATTAGAAATAAAATAATCAGCAGATTCCTTTCTATTGTTATAGTGTTTAGCTAACCAACTTGATGCTCTAATTAACAAATTACCTTTGTAAATTAAACGCTGTACTGAACTCCATTGAAAATTATTATGCTTGATAATAGCATCTGATTTGGCACCAATTGATATCGTTGAAATAAGTTCAACTTTATATCGATTAACTAAGAATTTAGAAATAAGCTGTACCTCTACTTCCCTTCCCCCAAAGTCAGAAACAGGACCTATTATTAATATTTTTTTGTTAGTCAAAACCTTAGCTTGAAGAATTAATTATTTGTCTTTTTTCGGTTAAATAAATAACTCAATATAATTGAGATCCATTTAATCACTTTCATACTATACTTAGAATTAACAATATCTATCAGCTCATTAGGTAATTTTACCTGTCTATTTTGTAAATATTTATATTCCTCATAATCGTCTATAAAAGCTTTAAAAGACTCATTTAAAACTTGAGATCTCTCTCTTTGAATAACTTTTTTATGTGAATCAGAAGCTGACAAACCGTCTAAATAAAAAGTAGCCATAACTATAGGACAATATTTATAACTAACTTGTTTTAGACAAACCACTCTTACGAAAAATTCCCAATCTGAAATAATTTGAAAGTCTTCCCTATATTTTCCATATTTTAAAAATAATTCTCTCTTAATTAATGTACTGGGATGTCCCAGTGATTTATATAAAAAAAAACTAAAGGACAGCTTTTCAGGATAGCTTATAATATTTTTAGGCGTACTTAAGAAATTTTCTTTAGTATATAGATCACCATATATTATATCATAATTTTTATTGATTATGTTTAAAATAGCTTTGTTGTACTTCATGGGAGTCAATTCATCACCAGAATTAACAAATAAAACATATTTACTTGTTGCTCGATCGATTCCTTTATTCATTGCATTATAAATCCCAGAATCTTTCTCAATAATTATTAGGTCTATATAACTCTCATATGTGTTTATAATGGTTGCACTATTATCTATAGAGCAGCCGTCTATTACTATATATTGAGAAATATAATCCCTATTTCGAATCACACTGTTAATAGTCCGATCTAATCCTATAGCATTATTTAGATTGATAGTAATAATCGTCAAGGGTAAAGTCATATCATCTTCCCTTTTTAGCAATTAAATTATTGTATGGATAATGTAATCTTTTAAATTCATTTACAAGTTTACCGTTTTGAATAGTGTACCATGAGTATCCCCAGTCACTTAACAAGTCATAAATTTCCTGCACAAAATAACCTGCATTAAATGCATTTTCCTCTGTAAATTCTACCATGACATATGGATTATAATTTTTGAAAAAACTTTTCCCACCTAAGACTACAAATTTCTCCCAGCCTTCTACGTCAATTTTGACTAATTTAATTTTTTCCTTCTCAATTCTTTCTAGTTGTTCATCTAATTTACAGGCTTTTACTTTTATTACATTTTCGACTCCATAAGCCTCGTTTTTCACCATAGAATTCCATGCATCATGTCCTGTCTCTGATTTATAAAAATTTAATTCTGTTGTTTTGTCTGACAATCCAATATTGTGAGTTTCAATTTGATGAAAATTATTTAATCTTATATTATCAAGCAACTTTACATAAGTATTTGGATCTGGTTCAAAAGAAATTACCTTACCATCTTCACCAACTTTATCAGCAGCAATAAGTGAAAAAAGGCCAATATTCGCCCCTATGTCTAAATATGTGTCTCCTTTTTCTAAAATAGAATAAGTAAAATTTAACTCTTCAAGTTCAAAACCCCTATAAATCTCTTTAGATAAGGCATTTGATTTAAACAAATTTATTTTAATGTTGTTGTAATAATTATAAACCGTATGTCCATCTTGAAATATTTTATCATATTCTTTTTGGCGATTTTCATAAATCCACTTTTTATAATTATTAAGAAATCTTCTACTAAACCTCATAAGCTTCTGAAAAAACCAAATAGTAAACTTGTTATACTTTATTCTTGAAATCATATGTGTGTTATAAAATGATATTTATTAACTTAAAACTTCTCAGGTTTATTAAAAGTAAACTTAAGAATATATAAAAATCGCTTACAAGCATAATACATATCTATAAATGCTCCTTTTACAATTCTCCACAAACTTGCGATCAGCCCATTAAAGGCACTTTTTACAGTGACCTCTTCATGCCACAATTGGTAATTGCCTATGACATCATTTTTAAATCTAAAAAAAAGTTGCTTTTTATTTCTATTGATTTCATAATGAAAAATCGCTGGTACAAATTCAATGTCATAACCTGCTTCTAGCACTCTTTTAGACCATTCTTTATCTTCAAAGGTAGCGACATCATCTCTAAAGGGATGTTCTTTCCATACCGCTTTCGCAAAAGCGGAACCTGAAAAAATCAATCCTGCTCGATTAGGATCATCCTTAGCTTGTATTTGATTGATATAGGCTCTATAATCATTTGTACTATGCAAACACCTCAAACCTGCTAGGCCTGGCTTCTCTTTAAATCGTTGTGCAATAACCCTAAAAAAGTCATGACTTACGGGATAAGAATGGGCACTAAAGATAACCACGATATCATGAGAAGCTTCCTGTGCCGCAAGATTTGCACTACTACCGTAAGAAAAATTTTCTATGGTCACTAACCGCGCATCAAATTGCTCGCATACCGTTGCTGTATGATCTGTAGATAAGTTATCGATCACGAGTACCTCATCGATATCTCCTGCATAACGCGCTCTCAAATTTTTCAATAAGAAAGAAAGTGCACTAGCCTGGTTTTTAGTTCTTATAACTACAGATATCATGATGCAGTGCCTGTTTTGCTTTTAAATAAACCCAACACTCTAAAGGGTTTCATAATAAGTTTACCTAGTTTATATTCTAACGAATTTTGCAAGCGTTGTTCCTTTGTCCTACTCGTTACAAGATGATGGGTAAACACAGTGACGCAATTATCAAAGTCTTCTATATAAATCTCTCTATGCTTGTGCATCAAATACTCTTTAACTTTTTCTGCTTTAGTTTTAATAGTATCAACCAGCATAGACTGAGATGCTTTACGGTAATAGAATAATGCTTTAGGGATAACATAATAATCATAACCACGTTTTGTAATGGAAAGCCAAAAATCCCAATCTTCAAAACCATCCTTCATAGACTCGTCATAACCTCCTACTTCTACCCAACTCTTTTTTCTGTAAAGCGATGTTGCCACTAATTGGTTGACGTATAATAAATAGCGGTAATTAGTACCTTTTGGCTGATGGGTCATTACCACATTTGAAATCTCTTTTTTAAAAAATGCGCTATAGCAACCTACGATAGCAATATGATCGTTTGAACTTAATACAGATTCTGTCTCCTTCAAAAATTCTGGATGCAACAAATCATCTGCATCTAATGGTAGTATGTATATACCTTTTGCGATTGAAATTCCAGCATTTCTAGCACTGGACAATCCTCCATTCTCTTTTTCTATGTATTTGAAACGTGCATCTTTAAGACACCATTTTTGAGCTGCACTTGCAGTATCATCAGGACTACCATCATTAACGATGATACACTCCCAGTTTTCAAAAGACTGATCCATTACAGACTGTAAAGATGTATCTAAAAAATGCGCCTGTCGGTAGCAAGGAACTATTATAGATATTTGAGGCTGAGCGTCTGTCATTAATTAGTTGAAAAATATTATACAAATCTAATAGGTTTTTATAGAATGTAGTGTTGACAATAATCTTTATTGTTTTGAAGATTAACAATCAGGCTTTACATAATATTTCTATGATTTGAGAAACCGCTTTTCCGTCTCCATATGGATTAACGGCACTTGCCATGATATCATAATGACTTTTATTAAGAATAAGATTTCTTGTTTCATTTACTATCCGCTCTTTGTCATTACCTACTAAAACAACAGCTCCACTATCTACAGCTTCTTGTCTTTCAGTAAATTCTCGCATTACTATTACTGGTTTATTGAGCGATGGTGCTTCTTCTTGAATTCCACCACTATCTGTAATAATTAGATAACTGCGTTTCATGATCCATATGAACAACTCATAATCTAGTGGCTCTATTAATTTGATATTATCTATTCCCTCTAATTCCTTATGCACTGGAGTAAGAATTTTAGGATTCAAATGAACTGGAAAAATAATATTATAATTAGGGAATTCTTTTGCTATTGCTTTTAATGCTCCACATATTTCTATAATTCCCACACCTTGATTTTCCCTGCGATGGCTTGTCACTAGAATCACTTCAGAATCACCTATATACTTTTTAAAATCAAGCAGTTTTTCTGATGGGGATTCTTCAACAATTTTTAAGCCTAAAAACAAAGCATCTATGACAGTATTGCCAGTTACTGCTATGGCTTGCTCGTCTACTTTTTCATCTATTAATTCTTTTCTAGATTGCATTGTAGGTGCCATATGCAATGTAGCAAGTCTAGAAATAATTTGACGGTTTGCTTCTTCTGGAAATGGCGAATAGATATTATGTGTGCGCAATCCTGCTTCTATGTGGACAATTTTCTTTTGAGCATAAAAAGATGCTAGTGCTGCTATCATCGCGGTACTTGTATCTCCATGAACAAATACATAGTCTGGATCAAAATCATTGATTACATCAGTAACACCATTCATTAATCTACTAGACAAAGAAGATAGACTCTGATTAGGCTTCATTAAATCTAAGTCACTATCTGCCTTTAGATCAAAGAAGTCCATCACCTGATCCAGCATTTGTCTATGCTGTGCAGTTACACAAAGATGGAAGTTAAATAATTCTGGTTTTGATTGAAATTCTTTTATCAAAGGTGCCATCTTAATAGCCTCTGGTCTAGTACCTATTACAATAAGTATTTTTTTCATAAAATAAGTATATTAGGATTTCAATAAATCGATCATTTTCAACATACGAATATATTTAGGCTTTCTAGTAATAGTTGCCGTATACCTTTAGACTTCTATTAAAATACTTTAAACAGGTTTAATAATTTTTCTTTTAATTCTTTTAAGTGTATATATAAATAACCATAAAAGTGATGGAATACTCAGTCTATACTTTTTTACAATATTATAGCTGACTCTTAAAGACTTAGAAATCATCATAAAGTCCAATAGCTTTTCATAGTGTTTGATATGAGCTTTAAAAGCGGTAATTAAGCTATGTTGATCATATTTTTGAACAATGTTAATCATATCATTAAGGATGATCAAATTGTTTTCTAAGAAATAGCTAGAAGCTTCTTTTTTAGCCAAATGATTCAAAACTAAAAAATGCTTAGTAATTGCGCCATAGTTAAACTTATGCTGCAATTTAGAAAACATTTTATCGATTAAATCTTGTTTAAATCCACCTGACGTACTAATCTCTGATGTTAATGATGCCCCATGTAACCTATATCTATACAAGCTTTCCTCTACCTTATGGCATTTTAGTCCAATTAAATTAGATACCCAAAATTCATAATCTTCTACCCTAAATAAATCCACATCATATGCATTATCTTTAAATAAGCTTGCTTTTCCTAAAAAGCTAGGACCTATTACATTTTGAAATAACAACTCCTTTATCGCACCTACAGGTTGTGTTTTAATAAAACGATTATCTTTATTAATTACATCATAGTTAGAATAAACAAAATCTGATTTAGTCTTTGTGATACTATCTAATAAAACCTCTAGATAATTATTCTTCAATACATTATCGTCACTTGTCCAGGTTACATATTTACCTCGAGCGGTTGCAAAACCAGCATTTAACGTATATGGAAGTTTTTTGTTTATTTCGTTTTGAATTATGGTTATCCTGCTATCTGTTTTTTGATAGGTACTTGCAATATTTAAACTTTGATCAGTTGAGCAATCATTAACTATAATGAGCTCCCAATTTTTAATTGATTGACTAAAACAACTGTCTAATGCCTGCGCAAGAAACTCTTCACCATTGTAAAGAGGTAAGATTATCGATATTAAAGGAGTTGTTTTCACTAGAGCTGATTATAAGATTTTAATAGAGCCGATTGATGTAAGAGCCAACTATAAAAATAGGCAATGACTGGTCCTTACTTTGAATCAGATATGTACTTAGTTTTATGAGGTTTTATTAAGTAAATTAAGTTTGATCAAAGCTAGTTACTATATTAAACCAGTATATTTTAAATACTTGTCTCCTTATATTAAGAACGAATATACTTCATAATCGCATAGCCTTTTCCCGTCACAAAAGTTACTGCTATCGCAAGTGGATATAAAAATCCTTTAACACCAAAAAACTTAACTAGTAGTGAAGTTGTTTTCCAGATCTTCTCTGGCATTACTCTAGAACTTGCTAATTCATAATTTAATTGCAATTGACTGGCTAGCATCCATCTGTTCATTTCTATGGTACCTGAATTTTTGAAGAAATTTACCGTGGCTAAAAAATTATCGGCAGTTGTGGCTTTGAAAACATTCATATCTTTTTTTGCCATCTCGACTATACCTTGATCATGAATTCTACGATGTGTTAAAATTTCATTGATTAAAAATCCATTTTCTGTAAGTAATAATAATTTGATATTATATTGATATTCAGTAGCCTGATCTCTTAGACCAGCTAAAAAACTAATCTGATCTGCGTATTCTCTTTTCAATAATAAATCATTAGTAATCCATGCCGTTTTAAAATCTGCAAATCTCATAGCAGTTAATTCTGCAGTGGTGCGATCGATCTCATAAGGTCTTTCTAATAATCCAGTCTCGTCAAAGTTGATACAGTCACCTACAACAAAATCATAATTCCCTTCTTTTAAATACTTTATACTCGTCTCTAAATGATGTGGCAGCATCACATCATCACTATCAAAAAACTTTACGTAATCTCCTTTTGATAATGTATAGCCGTAGTTTCTTGAAAAGTTAGCGCCTTTGGGTACACTTTCAGGTCTCTGCAGATAAATAAAGCGCTTATCATTATTTACACATTCTTGTACGATCTCATTAGTATGATCTGTCGAGCCATCATCTACTATGATGCATTCAAAATCAGTATAAGTTTGATTCTGGATAGCTGTAAGTGTTTCTGCTATATACGCTGCTCGATTATAGGTAGCGATGATGATAGAAATCATATAATATTAATTGGTATTGATAATGTTCTTTAATCCTTCAACAAATGTGATAATGGAATGACTCCATTTAAAAGATGTACTGTTTCTTATCCTGCGATTTTCTTTTCTCAGTCTGTTATTCTCTTTAATAAATTCCTTAAAAAAATAAGCATGATTCTGCTTGTAATCCTCTAAGTATTTATAGTATAACTTCATGCGCAGCTTTAGGTCATTGATCTCTGCATGATCATTTCTAGAGGCCTCAGTATCGGTATAGTTAAAAAGTACTTCTCTTACAACTCCATAACTATATCCCAATTTTAAAATCCTTATGTTTAAATCCCAGTCTTCATAGCCCAGTCTCATTTGCTCATCATACATGCCTGCTTTTATAACTATTTCCTTCTTAAACAGTAAACAAGAAAGGGCACCGTTATTCATCAAACAGGACTCTAATGTAATCTCTGGCGGTATATAAGGCAGGATTTTCTTACCATTCACCACACGCACATAACCACACATGACAGCGCCATAACGATCATCTTCCTCAAACTTTTTCAATGCTTTTTCTACAAAAGTGTCCTCAAAATAATCATCTGCGTCCAGTGTTAAAAGATAGGTTCCCTTAGCTTGTTCTATACCAGCATTTCTCGCGGCACAAACACCTTTATTTTCTTGATCAATTATAGTTATGGTGGAATGTTCTCTTTGCAATTCCTCAATCACTCTCAAAGAGCCGTCTGTAGAACCATCGTTGATGACAATAATCTGATCGATAGCCACGGTCTGTGTTAACAAACTAGTAATAGCTCTACCTATTGTAGCTTGAGAATTATAACATGGAATGATAGCAGATACCAGCATGCCGCAAAATTAGACTTTTTTACAAGTAATGACGTTATTATTTATCCGCTTTCGCGAAAGCGAAACTCTTAAAACCTCTGTGCTCCTATCACACTACTATTTATAAGAACGTTTTTTGTTTAATAGAGTAGAAAGAATTGAAATAAATCGATTCAAGAGGCGCAGCAACTTTTTATTAGTCGTGAGCAAACCTATTTGAGGATGTAACTGATCAAGGATGAATGACTGGTTGCTATGATGTTGCAGCAACTGATCAAAACTGGAATTGAACAAATCAAAATGTTCTAGAAGTACACTTTTAATTTCGTTATTCTTTACATCAGCAGTTGTAGCAGATGTGGAAATGCCACCTTCATAAAAGTGAGCTATAGTAAGATCTATTTTTTGATAAGAAACCTGTTCCACACAAATCACTTTTATAAAAAATGCCCAATCAGATACTACTTTTAAATCCGTACGATAACTACCGTATTTGTAAAACAACTCTTTTTTTATAAAAGTAGATGGATGCCCTAAAGAGGTCTGTTTAAAAAACGTAAAATCTAGTGATGCAGGATAGCTATGTTTAAAACTAGGTCCATCCGTAGCTACTATATAAAGATCACCATAAACGATAGCACTGTCATTTTCTAAATGGGGTAGCGCCTGTTCCAGAACCTTATCGTTTAATAAAGTATCACCACTGTTTAAGAAAAGCAGGTATTCACCACTTGCATGACGTATACCTTTATTCATTGCATCATAGATACCATGATCGGGCTCGCTGATCCAGTAACTATAATGTTCTTTTGTACGCTCTATTAAGTCCACACTACCGTCACTACTATTACCATCAATAATTAGATGTTCAAAATCAGAGGCGCTTTGATTTTGAACGCTTTTAATAGTACGTTCCAATCCTGTAGCGTCGTTGTAATTGATGGTGATGATGGATAATTTCATAGAATAATGGTTGCTATAACATGGCTCTTACCGAAGTAATGGCCTTGGTATTATAGTCTTTATATTTTTGATACTTCCATAATTTGAGTAAAACAGCATCTGTAAAATAACGGCCATTAATTACTTGAGAAATGTTCTTAGAAATCTTAAATAGGGAATGATCCCAAAACTGTTCTTCCATCAATTTTTTAAAAAGAACTGCATAAGATTCATTATATCTTTCATAGATAAGCAGCAATTCTTGTTGCCTTTTATCGCCACCAGCACCACTTTTATGATCTTCATGAATACGGTATAGAGATAAAGGTCTTGAAAAGGAATGCAATGAAATACCATTCTTTTGTGCTCTTAAAAACCATTCCCAGTCAAAACCAAAATGAAGAGTCGCATCTAAAACACCATTTTGTTCCCATACTTTTTTTGTCCAGAAGGAAGATGGCTGTATGATATAATCTATAGCCTCTAGATCTTGCTTTTTATGAGCAGTAACAACGTCACTTCCTCTAGTATCAAGAGCATCTTTATTAATCTCATGAAAATGAATGCAGTTCCCAAAATAAATCGCATCTCCATACTCTAGATAGAGCTGTGCTGCATAATTTAAAACACCAGGCATTAACATATCATCGCTATTAAGCCACATAAGAAGATCTCCTGTCGCCTTATCAAAACCAGCATTTACAGCGGCTGCCTGACCTCCATCTTTTCCAGAAAACCAGTAAGCAAGTCGTGACTCGTATTTTTTAATTATAGAAACAGATGCATCAGTACTACCACCATCCATAATAATGTATTCGATATTAGGATATTCCTGACCTAAGACAGAAAGTATCGTTTGCTCAAGAAACTGCCCTTGATTATAGGATGGAGTGATGATGGATATTTTGGGGCTGTTCTCCGAACTCATGTTACTTATAAATTAAGTCTCAGGCTATAGTCATTAACTCCATAAAGTCTTTTGCAAAAGCCTTGACAAAAATACTATAATCTAACTCTACCTCATTTTGAAAAGCTAGATCATCTTTTAAAAGTATCTGAGCTAATTCTTGAGGTTCTTTGGGATTAAAGAAAGTTACATTTTGCTTTACTTGTTCTTTATGAACATCAATATTTGATAACACCAAAAATTTATCTTGCGCCTTTGCATCTTCTACAACAGTGCTCCATCCTTCAAATAAAGATGGTTGAATAACGGCTATTGAATTCTGCAAAATTAGTAATTGATCTTCACGAGGTAAAAAACCTAAAAATTTTACATTATTTTCAAGTTGATATTCTTTGACTAAACTTTTTAAATTTTCAACATGACCAGAAGTTCTATAATCTGCTTCTTTACCAGAAAACGCTATTAATAATTCTGGATTAGTTTGAACGGCAATCTTAAGCGCTTCTATAACTACAATATGGTTTTTATGAATCCAGAACTGATTAGGTGTAAAGAAGTAAGGCCTTGTTAAGCTATACTTAGATCGTACTTGTTCAAAATTTGTTTGATTGATAGGCTGATGTGTTACCGCAAATTTCAGTACAAAGGTCTCGCATTTTGATTCAGGAAATAGATTTTTGAAATCTTTGCAGGCGTCATCACTGCTAAACACTACAATATCTGCATTTTGAGCAATAAATTCATGCCTTTTGTATCGATTACTTATATCCTTTTTTGTGAATAATTCTGGTAAATGGATTTCCTGAAAATCTGGAATCCATTCTACATGTTTAATATGAGAGCAATCCATTCCTTTAATAGGACTAGGATATAAAAAATCTACGTTCACAGATTTTAATTTTGAAGAATTGAACAACTTGCGGTTCAACAGCTTTTTAGAAACTCTATTACTGATGGTTTTAAATTTACTTAAACTAAAATTCAGACTCTTAAACTTTAAATAAGGATAATTAGTAATGTCTTTGAGTTCTCTAAATCGCTCTTCACTTTCAGAAAAAACAGTAATCTCTGGCTTTACTTTATCATCTAAAGTTTGAAGCGCATGGATCAAGTTTAATATGTAATAAGTACCACCTATCCAGTTCTCATTATAGGAATAGATTAAACCTAACTTTATTTTTTGAGCCATTCCGCATATTTACGTAAACCTTGAGGTAAGGAAACTTGTGGTTGAAAACCTAAATCGGTTATTTTATTTATTTGAGCTACCCAATTAATAGGGTCTCCTATTCTATTGGTTCCTTTGAACTTTATCGTTCCTGTATAATTTAATTCTTTGTAAAAGGTAGTTACCACTTCTTTAATAGAAGTTTCTAATCCTGTTCCTAAATTAAGTGATTCTCCATTAAAAGAATGTTCAGTGGCAATTATTTTCAATGCATGGACTAAATCAGATATATATATAAAATCTCTCGTTTCATTTCCCGTACCGAATAACTCTACTTCATTTTTATCTATTGATTTTTTATATAAATCCCAAAATAATTGCTTCTTTAAACCAGGACCGTAAGCAGAGAAAACACGAACTGAGCAAGTATTTAAATTATATAACTTATGAAATTCTTTACAAACATTCTCTGCCATGTCTTTATGGAAACCATACGGTGAAACAGGATTTAGAAGTTGAGATTCTACCACTGGTAAGGATGCCGGATTACCATAAACGGCAGCGCTACTTAAGTTTATGAATTTACATGATGCGTTTAATAGTCTTATGCCATCTAATATTTTAAAAACGTTCAAAACGTTGAGATTAAAATCTCTTAAAGGTTGTTTTACAGAATCTGGAACGCTAGCTGCACCAGAACAGTTGATACACAAATCATAGTTATGATTTTCAAAACATGATTTATAATCAGCATTTACAGTGTCGATTAAGAAGTAATTTGCATTATCATAGTCGGTAACGACATCACATTCAAAAACTTGAGCAAATGAAGAAAAATAGTCCACACAATGTGATCCTATAAAACCTTTTGAGCCTATTATTAATACGTTCATTATTTTAAAACTATATAACTATAAATGCGTCCTGGTACTTTCTTTTCATTTAAAGGACGGAACTTAAACAACATTTTATAAATGTCAAATATGAATCCAGTAGTCCCTATAAACCCTAATTTATCCTTAAGCTTTCTTCTTATACGCTGTTCTTCTTCTTGTACTAGGTTATCAAGTGATTCCTTTGTTTCTGGAAAATAATTTAAAACACTATCGTAATGCTTTAATTCTTTGATAATCCTTCCTCCTGCTAATTCTATAGCATTTCTATATTGTCCACTTGTAAAAGCATTCTCGCCACCATAAAACTTATGTAATGGATGTGATTTTAAAAACCACTTTTTGTCATTAGCATCAAATATAACATGATCTCTTACAGTAAGAAGTAAGCCACCATGTTTAAGTACTCGCAAACACTCTCCTATAAACTTATTCAAGTCATTAGAATGATGCACAGCTTGTCTTACATAAACAATGTCAAAGCTGTTATCTTTAAATTTGATGTCTTCAGCAAATTCTTCATAAATTTCAATATTATTAAGGTTATGTTTTGCTTTCATTATCTTGATCGCTCCAGCACCTACGGTGTCACTAGCATCTGGTTCTACAGCGCTTACTTGATAGCCTTTTAAGGCAAAGTTTATGGAGCTTATTCCATTACCGCAACCTATATCAAGAATACGTGTTGCATCAGGTGCGTATTCTTTAATGATCGCAAGTGTTTCAATGAACTCATGGCTATTGCCAAAGTTTTTTACATTAAAATCTAGATCTTCATGAAAATAGGCTTTCTCCACGAGGTCTTGATACTCAGGTTTAGTTCTTATAAAAGTAATGGTTTCTTCCCAAGTCATGTTTATGATTTTAACTCTTTAACTATTTGAGCAGGATTACCAGCAACCACAGTGAATGGTGCAACATCTTTTGTAACAACGCTACCAGATGCCACTACTGCACCTTTACCTATGGTTACACCTTTTAAAATGATACAATTAAATCCTATCCAACTTTTATCTTCTACGACTATAGGTTTAGATTTTACGTGAGACCAATCTTTAAATTTGCCTATTTGGTTTGAATCATAACCTTCTTTCCAGTCTTTCACATCATTCTTACGCTCTTCCCAAACTACGGAGTGCGCATCAGTATCCATGAAAGTACAACCCCAAGAAATTAATACATCATTTCCAATAGTAATGCGCGCGGCCGATATAAATCTACTACTTCCTATAAAAGTGTTGTCACCTATACTAATAAAGCCACTTGAGCTCTCAGAAATATAACTACCACCTATTAAACTATTCTTTCCTATTTGAACAAATAATGGGTTTTGAAATAGAATAGATCTAGAAATTGACAGATTATCTAAACTAGAATTTTCTCCTACTTGAAGCCATCCTTTTTCTGCATAGACTTCATAGCGGCTCTTTTTTGGTGCTTTTTTCTTGAATTTATTAAAAATACGTTGAAGTATTTTATTCATTATACATTATTTAATGATTCGTTTAAATTGATTTATTAAACGATTTTTAATTAAAAAGAGTTTTGATTTATTTGAGATGCTTTTAGCCTCAAACATTTGTGATCTAAAGCTTTTTTTGAATATATTTTTAACATCTTCACGCACAATGATAGGTTCGCTCTGGACATTTATTAACTCATCTGAAACAGATATTTTACTAAAAAAATCCTCAATCTCACAATGTTGTCCAGAATTATCAAAACCAATGTTTTGAATCAATGATAAATTAGGAAATAAAAACAATTTATTTTTAAGAAACATAGAAGTATGAAATCTGATTGCCCATGAATCATTATTTCCTTTCACTTGATTTTCTAACATCTCATAATAAGGGTAATTTCCAAAATTTATTTTTTTCATGAGCTGACGTTTTTTAATATCCGCTAACAAAAATTTTCCATCAAAATTAACTTCATTCCAGCGATCTAACCAAGTTCCAAAACTCCAAGAACTTGAAATCGGTAAAAAATATGTTACTGGTTTTATTTTTTCTAAGGTTGGAAATTTATAACCTGAAACACCAAAAACTTTAGTATCGTTCGCATACAATTCAAGAGACTCATTCATGAATCTTAAAAAGTACTTACCAGTTACGATATCGTCCTCTAACACTATTACTTTACCAAATTTATTAATTACTTTTGTCACACCATCAATTATAGAATTTGCTAAACCTTTATTTTTATCCTCATATTTGATAGTAATTTCTTTACACCAATTCTGCTCCATCAACACGCTCCTAGTAGACTTTACATTATCGAGGTCTTTAGAAGATACATCATTTTTAGGTCCGTCTGCAAAAACAAACAATTTGGAGTGCTGAGCTAGTTCGTTTTTTGACAACGCCATTAAAGTGCGCCTTGTATGATCAGGTCTATTGTATACAAATAAAACTATGGGCGCTAAATTCATATTAAGGACGATTATCTTTAAAAAACAAAGTATTAAATGTCTTTGCTGCGAAAGAATAGTCTTGGTTTTTAAGGAATTTATACATTTCACTACTATTTATAAAATTCTCTATCGATTGCTTCTTCAAATCTTCTACCAAGAGTAAACCAGGCCTATATTTCTCCCAATCATTTGATTTCAAAACATCTAGATCAAGTCCTTCAACATCTATAGTCATAAAATCTATAAGTGTTCCTGACTTAATATATTTATCTAAAATAGAGCTTAATGGATAAGTCCTTATTTTTCTTTGTTCTATAATTTTATAAATACTTAGACCACCTTTCTTTTGAGCTTCTTCTTTAGAAAATGTATTTAATGCAGGCTCATTAAACATATAATAAATTAGTTCCTGCTCTTCAAGTGAAACTCCTGCTTCAATATTTATATCATTAGGTCTTTGCGTATTGAATTTATCCATTATACCTGGTAACGGATCTACATTAATACCACTCCAGCCTTTCTCATAAAATGAAAATGTATTGGAAAAACGAGTTGGGTGATGAGCGCCAATATCGATATAAAAACCTTTTTCTTTATTATTTAAAAATCTTTTAATTAATAGATCTTCACCTTCTTGCGCATAAGAAATATTAGCAAATTCCATTGATCTCAATTCAGTTTTCAGAAATAGATTGTAATAAAACTTTTTGAGTTTGATCGGAGTAATTTTATTCAAAAGATATTTTAAAAATTTATGTATCATTTTGAATAACCATATTTAAAAAAGTATTCCTCAGCATGTTTAAAAAAATAAACTAACTCTTCTTCACTCATGTCTTTATCCCAGCGTCTTGTAGTTTTAAAAAGCCCTTGATTTATTTGCCAATTACGATTTTTCATATGACGTTCATGGGAATGGCTCTCTAAAGTATCTATTTCACTTTTAGTTATTTTACCTCTATCGTAAAATGTTTTCACTTCATTTCCTTGTTTCGATAAAATTTTATTATCAAAATTAATATTGATAAAATCAAAGATAAATTTCATAGTATCCATTGGATTGGCAACTAAGTCTTCCAATTTAATAAACTCGACATTATCGTTGTTTATAAATTCATAAGCTTTTTCGTTAGAGCTAATCCATCTACTCACACCTTCCTCAAAATTACCTGTTCGTTCTTTTATTGAGCAAGCAACATCTCTCCCATCTCTAACCATCACAATGATTTTAGCATCTGGATATGTATTAATGATAAAATCAATCTTTTCTACATGTTTAGGAGTTTTTTCTACTAAAGCTTTCTTATTTTCAAGTTTTGCAAGCTTTGTTTTCTCTCTAAAAAAGTTTTTTACTTCTCTCTTTTTTTTGAAAAAAATACCAGTCTCATTTGGGATTACTTGAATAGACTCGTGATTATCAAGTAATGATAACATAATAGATGTACCACTATGACCACAACCAACTATAAATATCTTTGTTACTGTATTATTCTGACTTTTAAAAAAATTCAACATAATTAAATTTATTTATAATTTGTCCCATCCATATTCAATTAATACACCTTTATTATTATCTGGAAGGACACCAGTTCCATAAAAATCAGACGCAACTACATCTAGATAACCAGCATCGTTAATCCAATCGGCTATTTCATTTTGAATTTCAGCGAATAAATTGAATTTATATCTACCTTCTTTTAATGGTAATTTTGGGATTCTACATACCAATGTGCCTTTCTCTTGAATATCAATTTCTGTATTTAAGATATTTGTTGGACAGTTAAACAATAAAGTGTCATAATTATCTCTTACTCCAACTGATATCCTACACTTTTTGATTGATATAGCTTTTCTAGAAATATAATCTAAATGTATTTCTATAGGCGAGCCTGATTGGACTGTGTTACCTGATAATTTATAATTTAAATCCATGATTTTATATCCAACAAATTGAAAAACGCCGTTACCTTTGCGTTCCAAATTTGTCAAATTAGATGACTGGATTTTTGAGCTACTTTTTAAATACTCTGCAATCACTTCATCTACAGTGCCTTCTATAGCGATCCCTCCATTGTTGAGCATTATAGCACTGGTACACAAATTCTGTATACTAGCCATATTATGACTTACAAAAAGAACTGTTCTACCGCTGGTATTTGAAATATCTTGCATCTTCCCTATGGCCTTTTTTTGAAACTCTACATCACCCACGGCAAGTACTTCATCTACCACAAGAATATCTGGCTCTAGAAAAGCAGCAACTGCAAATCCTAGACGTACTCGCATACCACTAGAATAACGCTTTACAGGTGTATCAATGTACATCTGGCAACCTGAGAATTCTATAATCTCATCAATCTTACAAGAGATCTCTGTCTTATTCATTCCTAAAATTGCACCGTTTAAGTAAATATTTTCTCTACCGGTAAGTTCTGGATGCATTCCTGTTCCTACTTCTAGTAAACTGGCTATACGGCCTTTAGTTTTGATACTTCCTGTGGTAGGACTCGTTACTCTAGAAAGTATTTTTAATAGTGTAGATTTACCAGCGCCGTTTTTACCTATGATACCTAGGATCTCTCCGCGCTTTACTTCAAAGTTGATATCTTGTAACGCCCATACATAATCTGAGCTTGCCGTCGCACTGCGATCATTTACAGCACCTATTTGTAAGTAAGGATCTTCTTTACCTCGTATTTTATGCCAGAACCTATTTAAATCATGGGTTAAAGTTCCTGTACCTACTAATCCCAGACGGTATTGCTTTGAGATATTGTCTACTTTTAAAATTACATCGTCCATTATACGGTATCTATAAAAGTTTTTTCAGTGCGGTTAAAGAAAACTAGTCCTATAAAAAATAACACTATACCTAATCCTAGTCCTATATAAATTCCAATCCAATTCATTTCTAAACTATTGAACCATATGCTGCGGTAGCTCTCTATAACATAGGCGATAGGATTCCATTCTACTGCCCAGTAATAATCTTTAAGTTTATCTCGAGCTGCATCCATAGAATACATCACAGCGCTGAGATACATTAATAGATTTAAACCAAAACCTACAAGTAATGATAAGTCGCGATATTTTGTTGTAAAGGCAGATAGTATCATACCTATTCCCATCGCAATTAGAATAATATTTAAGAGTATCACAAATATAAATGGTAAGAAAACAGATGGTCTTACTTCCATACCATGGTATGCATAATAGATATAGAATACTAATAAAATCAACAGCTGAATAGAAAACTTAAGTAAGCCTGATATCACTTTAGACGCAGGAGAAATAAATCTAGGAAAGTACACTTTTCCAAAAATCCCTGCATTACTTTTAAAAGAATTACTTGTTGCATTTAAAGATTCCTTAAAATAGGACCAAAGCGTAAGTCCAGTTAGGTTGAATAAAAAATTAGGAATTGCTCCATTATCAATTCCAGCGACCTCGTTAAAAATTAAAGTAAATACCACACTGGTAAATAAGGGCTGGATGATAAACCATAACGGTCCTAAAATGGTCTGTTTATAAACCGTAACAATATCGCGCTTTATAAAAAGAACTAACAGGTCCCTGTACCTCCAAATCTCTTTAAGATTTAAGTCTATGAACTTACCTTTAGGTTTAATCTCGTAGAGCCACTCCTCCGTATTACTACTCATATTGATTTATTTGCTCTTTGTAGCAAATGTTACTATAATTAAATTAATTCAAAAATTAGATTGAAGTTTTATCAATTAATCAGACAAAAATAATGTTTTAAACTTCAACGAAGTTACTTTTTGAACTTCTCATAAATATCATATTACAGTTATTTTATTATTGCTACATGCAAGCTATCAAATACTAAAAATTTTAATTTGTATGAGGATTGCTTTCTTACTTACTATTGATTTTTTAAAATTTTTTTTTAAGCTTTAATTTTGCGTTCTTCAATTTTGTCGCTATCCAATATATATGTCTCTTATAGGTTTTTGAAACTGGAGTTTTAACTTTAGAATCGTCAATGCACAAGGATATAAAATCTAGTAAGTGATTTAGATCAAAAAACTCTGGTGTTTGCGCATTTTTAAATATTGGTTGTTGTATAATCTCCATAAACTTTTTATCGTTTGAGTCTATCTCTAAAATGGTATTGATCAAATCCTCAGTATTTGAAAAATCATCGTAATTGAGAAACCTTTTTGGGTTAAACACCCCATTAACCGTTGGGTCACCAAAATAGATAGGTATGGAATCACTTAAAAGGGCATCGGTTATTTTTTCTGTACAATAACCTTTTTCTTTCTCGTTTTCAAAGGCAAACACAAACTTATGCTTTTTACAAAAACTATTTTTATCTTTTACAGGACCACCTACATTATTCTCAAACCTTCCACCAGAATTTACTTTTTTAACTTTATTCAATTCTCTAAAGAAGTGATTGCGCACCAGTCCCAAGCCATTAGAAACAACGGTACAACAAAATTGCGTTTTAGAATCTAAAATATCCTGAGCCTCCTGTTGATTATATATTTTTTCAAGGTTAGGTAGTTTATTTGCTTCAATAACTCTTAGCACATAATAAGGAAGGTAATATTGTTTATGAGTAGCTAGCTTCTCAAAAGTGATAGAGTAGTCACAAGCATCAAAATTAGATTTCCGATTTTCTCCAGTATAAAACAATTTAGCACAAGAATACTTTGCATGCCCATTGCCAAAGCAGGAATAAATTAAAAAATCAGGAGTGTCAGAAATTTCTAAATCATATCGCTTACTTAATAATTGATGAAAAATGTTATTTTGATTTTGAAAATCAGGCCACATATCAGCATAATTAATTCTTAGCTTTTCCTTGTATGGTTTAGAATCTCTGGCACACATTAATTAAATCTTTGAATATTTATTATTTCAATTTCATTCTCATAATCATGATGTATTGAATATAGGTATATGGAACGCTTTCGCGAAAGCGAGATCATTACTTCTTTTTACTAATAAATGACTTCAATGCGCTTGTTATTTTACTTAAAAAGCCTTGTTTGGCGTCATTTTCATGGTAACCATTTCCATAAGCCCCATAACCATAGCCGTAACCATAACCATAACCGTAACCGTAGCCATACTTACCGCGTTCATTAAGATAGTTAAAAACAAAACTAATATTTTTCACTTCTTTACGTGTAAACTTTTCATTAACTACATCCAGCATACCACGTTTAGTATATCCTTGACGTATCAGGTATAATGAAGCATCGGCATACTTAGCAATTTCTAAGGCATCGGCTACAAGCCCTAAAGGTGGCGTGTCTAAAATGATGTAATCATAGTCTTTTTTAAGTTGTTCGATCATCTCACCGGCACGTCTGGACATAATCAATTCACTAGGATTAGGAGGCACAGGACCAGAAAGGATAATGTCTAAATTCTCCATTCCAGCAGAGCGTATGATGTCGTTTAAGTCGCAGTCATTCACTAAGTAATTAGAAACTCCTAAGTCATTATCAATATTAAAGTCGTCAAATATCTTAGGCTTTCTTAAATCCATCCCCACCAGAACTGTACGCTTGCCACTCAACGCAAATACGGTGGCAAGATTTATACTAGTAAAAGTTTTACCTTCTCCGCTTACACTACTGGTAACCATTATGGTACGGGACCCATATAAAGATTCTTGATCATAAATAAAATGCAAACTAGAACGTATACCTCTAAAAGATTCGGCAATAGTAGATTTAGGCTTATCGCGCACTATTAAGTTAGTAGGATGATCCATTTTACCTACAACCCCTATAAGAGGTATTTTAGATAGCCTTTCTACATCCTTAGGAGCGTTGATATAATTATCTAAGATAGTAAGTACAAAAGCAAGTGTGATAGGTATAGTAAACCCTATAAGCAAAGCTATTAAATAATTAATATTAGAATCTTTGCGAGTCCCTGGACTGCCAGTATCCTTTGCCTCGTCTATCACAAAAATATCAGACACGTTAGCCGCTTTAACCAGTTCTGCTTCGGCTCTTTTGGCCTTAAATACGTTATATGCATTTTGATCTATGGCAAACTGTCGTTGTATTCTTAAATATTCTTGTTGCTCTTTAGGTAATTTTTTAATTTGAACCTCTACCTTGTTAATTTGCACGAGCAGTTCATTCAACTCTGCATTGAGCAAGCTTTTAGAACTACTTATATTCTCATATATGATATCTTTAATAGCATTAATATCTCGATCTATTTCTCTAAAAATAGGAGCATCAGGTCGCATAGCAAACTCGCGTCTTTTACGCTCTTCAGAAAGACTTATTAATCTTCCTACAGCCGCTGTTATACTTCCTTCTTGTATGCCTACTACAGATGGTGCTTGAATTAAGGTGTAATCAGTTTTATTTTTTAAGTAAGATTTTAATTGATCGTAATAGTTAAGTTTGCTTTGTAAGCCACGTTTTTGAATTTCAAAATCGGTCAATCGCTTGTTAAAATCAGAATTTTGAGATACTGCATCTAGCATTTGGGACTTATCTCTGAATTCTTTCATATCCTGCTCAGAGCTTTTCAAAGCTTGCTCTTGCAACACGAGAGAACTGTCAATATACTTTATCGTACTTACGGCAAATTTATTTTTGCGCTCTAATTCGCCTCGCTCCAGTAGGACAGAACTCGTATTGATATAATCGATGAGACGTTGTTTGTTCCCACCAGATAATGACAACTCTAATATCGAGGAGCCTTCTGGTTTTTGAATAATAGAAATACCTTTGTAGCGATTTACTTGTCCCCAGTAATTACCAAAATTAAAAAGCCATTCGCCACCAGTCGCTATTGTTTTTCCTCGCTTTTCAATTAAAACATGTAAAAAAGGGAGTTGTATAGAATCTCCAAATTTAAATTGTTGTTTCCAGTCTCCTGTAGGTGTAGCTACGGTAGTATTCTTTTTGAATCCATAATGAAAACCTGCTGCACTAGGAGTTTCAGAAAACTGTGTAGAAAGTTCAAAATTTTCTTGATCCAGCACTTTTATTCTGATGCGTTTACCATAAAGCTGTGCCTTGCTGGTGTCTGCATAAATAAAGAAAGGAGTTTGTTTGTAAGCATCTGTATTATAATATTCACCTTCTTTAATGTAATGGATATAATATTGAAGTTCGTCAACTACACTTTCAGCATGAGTTCGAGATTTAAATTGAACAATAGCAGTAGTAACCTTATCTGTGGTCCCACCCCAATTAAATGTAAGGCTTTGATTACTGGTGAATAAAGGATTAGAATTGTCTTTAATACTTATTAATGAGCTTACTCTATAAACTGTTTGAATAAACTGATTTTTATAATAGGCATAGCACATCCCTATACCTATACATAATATAAACAGCCACCAAAATCTAATGATTTTGATAAAAAACTGTCTTACATCAAATAAACCAGATAAGGAATTTACGTCTTTTTCTTCTTCTTCCATCTTACAATCGTGTAAAAAATAACAAGGTAGTTACTAGAGTGGTGAAAACAGAAATAATAGTAGTAAATGATGCCAATCCAGTGGTACCTGTTCCTAAAGCTTTTTGAGGTAATGGATCCACAACTATCATATCATTAGGCTGTATATAATAGTAAGGAGAATAAATAACATCTAATTGAGTAAGATCTAGATGATGCACTTTGACACCTTCTGGATACTGTCTTACAATTCTCACGTTAGTTAAATCACCTGTGATAGGAACACCACCACCATTTGATATCGCCTCTACAATTGTAGCTTGATCTCTAAAAATTACCTGTTCACCTTTATTACCTACTTCACCAGTCATCACATAACGCAAACCACCTAGCCGCACTGTGACAAATAAATCTGCATTTTCTTTAAAATATTCGGTCAATAACCGTTTTTCAATAAGTTCTCGCAGCTCTTCTAACGTTAATCCTAATGCTTTTATTTTACCCAATTGAGGCACTCGTATATCACCATGTAAATCTACTGTATAACCGCTAAAATAAAGCCCACCACCTTGTTGTGGATTTTGATTAGAATTGCCTCCAGTTACATTAAACATAGAAACCAAATTCTGATCATAAGGAGCCTTAATTTGAATACTCAAAATGTCATTGATTTGTAATCGATAGGGCGCTTGCACTTTTTGAATCCTGATCAACGTATCATTTTTAACAGCGTCAGATTCTTGTAAGTAAGTGATTTTGCGAGTAGGTACACAAGAAGTTACTATCAACAATAAAAGTATGATTAGACCTATAAGCTTTCTCATGAATAAAAATTACATAAGTGGCAAATATAGAATTTATGATGCTAATAATCCATCAATATAGATTTATTCATCATAGATATATCGTTCAAATACCCAAGCTCAACACATACGTCCTAAAAAAGGATGAAATGTAAAACAATATGCAACACATTCTCGAACGATCGCTTCAAACAAAAACCGATCTCTTAGAATACGACCTAAGAAAATAACTCGTAAAAAATGAAATGAAGCGCAAGAAAAAGCAAAAACCTCAGTGCTTTCAATTGCAAATCGAATGCTGATAGATCAACAACAACACAAGAAAATTATCACACCTATATACGTTCTTTTTGCGCCGCAGCAATTGAAATTTTTAAAACCAGGTTCAAATACCAATGTCGCTAAACAATAGCCCTTAAATAAATAGAATTATTTAAAGATGGATCGAGGCAAAAAATAATAGCATAGCAGCGCTACGGTATTATTTTTTAACGATGATAAATCAAAAAATAAACTATTTATTGCGCGATTGTTTAGCTAGAGTGGTATACAGTCTTGATTTTTTGTTTCGTTTTTTGATCAAGCAAAAAATAAAAAAAGCCAGTACCAATTCCCTAAAACCTAAATTTATCCCATTTAATTAGTTCTGTCAACGTAAAGCTGTATCAAAGGTTTAAAATAATCGAGGATCAAATGACCTAAGAACATGGCTCGTAAAAAATGAAATGAAGCGTAGGAAGAAGCAAAAATCTTTGTCTTATCAATTATTAATTATAAACTAATAGCTAGATAAGAGCACAAAAAATAATGATACCAATAAACTTTCTTTTTGCGCCGCAGCAATTGAAATTTTTAGAGCAAGGTTCTTAAGTCTTGATTTTTTTGTTTCGTTATTTGATCAAGCAAAAAATGAAAAAAGCCAAAAGCTAACAGCCAAAAGCTAACAGCTAACAGCTGACAGCTGACAGCTGACAGCTAAAAATAAAAAAACCGATACACCATTACAGTCTATCGGTTTTTTAAATCCCTTAATTAGAAACCTATTTACAACACCTCAACAACATTAAGAACATTATAAGCCCCATTCCTCATGTCATACAACGTACCATTCACCTCTTGACTAAAACTCATCAAGAAAAACACAAATCTTGTACCTGTACCGCTTGGTACATTAGAAGGAACAAGATCAAGACTTTGCCCTACCATATCACCCACTTCAAGAGTTTTCAAGTCACTCACATATAATTCAGATGCTTCGGTCTGAAAATCTATATCAGCAAAAGCGCTTAATAAACTAACGTGGGTACTTCCGGTAGGAGCAACAATAGCCTGACTAGGTATAAAATCAGTAAAAGCAATCGTTCCTGTGGTACTATCTATTGCCATAGGAGCAAACAGGATACTACTCAAGGCGGTACGATTGTTAAAGTCAAAGCCTTTTAAAAACGCTTTACCTTCCGCAGTTGACAAACCTTGAGAAACAGTACGCGAGCCGCGAGCCGAAACAGCATCAGCATTTTTAACTGCTGCCATAACTTTTACAAGACGCGAGGTTACCCTACTGTCTTTTGCTTGCAGCAACAAGGGCCGTATCGCATCTCGCATAACCTTGCCGCTACGAGTAATTTGCCCAAATTCTCGACCATTCTCTCGTGTACGAGAAAAGGCAGGATCACTTTCGATCCTAGATTTAGAAATTCCACCTTTGGTTCTCACTAGAAAACCATCTTTTGACTTGTAGAAGGTCAACTCTCCTAGAGTTCCTTCAATCTTTAATAATCCGCTATTTCTAGCCATAACTAATAATTTAAAAATTAATATGGACCAAAACTAAAGACATTGAAAACCTAGGTCGGGAAATATGACTAATTAAGAAAAAGACTACTTAAAATGTATAAAGTTGATAATCTATAAGTAAGAATGATTAATTTAAATCAAAATAGAAAGAAAATGGGAAAAAATGGGAAAACAGGCACCATCTTAAAACAAAATCTCTAAGCTATGAGAGCATATTTTCAAGTAAAAATTAGCGCCACATTTTTGTAACTGGAAATCAGTTATTCAACGTAAATGAAAGCTTTACATAAAATTTTTGAATCATAAATTAATTTAATTAACTCGTTATCAATGTTTTATCTAATAAAAACTCTTATGGAGATAAAAAAAAACGGTTGATTAAAAAAAATTAATTGTTGATAACGATGTTCAGACTATTCCAAAAACTACTTTAAATTTGTATCACACTCATTACGAGTAGCTAAGCTAATTATTGATAAAAATGAAACTAACATCGTAATCGATTTAACAATCAATACTTAATAGCTGCTTAATAGATACTTAATAGATAGTGTATGGATAGTGTATGAGAGCTGCATACAAGAAAACAGAGAAAAAGAAGTAAAATATAATCAAACGCCACTTAAACAAATACAAATGATGAGATTATCAAATACAGAAAGTAAGTACAAGAGAAGCCTGAAAAAAGCGCCATTGTTCATCAGTGCAAAGGATGTAGAACGACTTCTAGATTGTTCTTCATCAACTGCCTACAGAAATTTAAAAGCAGCAAAAGCAGATCATATGAGATCTAACGGCAAAGTGACCCATAAAGAATTTGCAGCCCACTTAGAGATCCCTTTAGAAGAACTCTATTACCGGTTAGATTATCACAAACCTACAGGTTAGGATTTTTCCACAAGTAGTGGTGGTATCACGGTTGCTTTCATGATGATGAAGGAAGATTCCGCTTTCGCGAAAGCGAGAAAACTAATAACTACTTATACAATCATCCCAGCAGCAACAGTCTCATGTGTTTGCTCGTCTACTAGAATAACACTTCCTGTGATTCTATTCTCACGATAGGTATCAATCATTAAAGCCTTACTTGTTTTAAGTGTAATACGGCCTATTTCATTCATATGAAACTCTTCAGTAGCATCATCACGCTTTAAGGTTTCTATGTCCAGTTTGTAAACTTTATTACGTATCATGCATACTTGCTCATTATTAGCATGCATGATTTTATACTTTTTTCGAGGCTGAGAAGGTTTTTCATTAAGCCAGCACACCATAACATCAAATTCCTGAGACAACTCTGGCTGATTGTTAGAGCGCACAATCATATCACCTCTGGCAATATCAATGTCATCTTCTAAAGTAATCGCAACACTCATAGGTGCAAAAGCCTCTTTCACTTCTTGTTCACCTAAATGGATACTTGCTATTTTTGAAGTAAATCCAGATGGTAATGCGGTAATATCATCACCTACTCGCACTACTCCACTACTCAATCTACCAGCATAACCTCGATAATCTTCAAATCCTTGAAGCTGTGGTCTGAGCACCGTTTGAACAGGAAATCTTAAATCTAGTTTATTTAAATCACTGCTTATATGAAGTGTTTCTAATGTATAAAGTAATGGTGCTGCAGGATACCATGGCATATGCTCTGACCTATGCACTACATTATCACCATTTAAGGCACTCATGGGAATAAATGTGATATCTCTTGTAAGCATTTTTGAAGAGAATTCTTCAAAGTCCCTTACGATATTATTATAAACTTGCTCATCATAATCAACTATGTCCATTTTGTTCACACAAACAATAATATGAGGTATGTTCAATAAACTAGCAATAAAAGCATGTCTTCTAGTTTGTTCTATAACGCCATGACGAGCATCTATAAGAATCAAAGCTACGTTTGCAGTAGAAGCACCAGTAACCATATTTCTCGTGTATTGAATATGACCTGGAGTATCTGCTATAATAAATTTTCTTCTAGGTGTGGTAAAGTAGCGGTAGGCAACATCTATGGTGATACCTTGCTCTCTTTCATCTCTTAAACCGTCGGTAAACATGGCTAGATCAATAGAATCCAGTCCTTTTTGTTTACTAGAATTTTCTACGGCATTAATTTGATCTTGAAATATAGACTTTGAATCATAAAGCAATCTACCTATCAATGTGCTTTTACCGTCATCTACACTTCCTGCGGTGGTGAATCTTAATAGTTGATTATTATCTATATTCATTTCTTTCTTATTCTTCAATTAGTCCAGACTTAAAAAACTCCTGACTTCATTTTCCTATTTACTTACCTCATGCCTCATCCTCAAGACCTAATATCTAATACCTTAAAATTAAAAGTACCCTTGCTTTTTCCGGTCTTCCATCGCAGTTTCAGATCGTTTATCATCGCTACGATTACCTCTTTCTGTTTGTTTTAAAGCTGCAACTTCTAAAATAATTTTTTCAATCGTATCTGCATCAGATTCCATTCCGCCAGTAATAGTAATATCTCCTAAGGTTCTGAATCTAATCTTTTTTGTAACCACATCTTCAGGACTCACATGCGATAAATAATCAGAATATGGTATCCAGGCATCGTTCATCCAGACTACTTTTCTCTCGTGTGCTAGATATAGATTAGGGATCTTGATTTGTTCTCTATTGATGTAATTCCAGACATCCATTTCAGTCCAGTTAGATATAGGAAAGGCTCTAAAATGCTCTCCTTGGTAATGATGACCATTTAAGATATTCCACAGTTCTGGACGTTGATTTTTAGGATCCCATTGCCCAAAGTCATCTCTATGTGAAAAGAAACGTTCTTTGGCTCTAGCTTTCTCCTCATCCCTACGTGCTCCACCAATGGCACAATCTATTCCATGCTTTTCTATAGCATCTAATAAGGTTGTTGTTTGTAAAGCATTTCTCGTGGCATTCTTACCTTTCTCTTCTTGAACACGGCCAGTATCAATAGACTCCTGAACGCTAGCTACGATCATTTCTACATTCTTTTCTTTGGCAATTGCATCTCTAAAAGCAATAGTTTCTGGAAAATTATGTCCGGTATCTACATGCATTAATTTAAAAGGTATACGTGCTGGGTAAAAGGCTTTTTGCGCCAGATGTGTAACTACAATGCTATCCTTACCGCCACTAAATAAAATCACCGGTTTCTCAAACTGCGCCCATACTTCTCTGATCACATACATCGCCTCAGACTCTAATTCTTCTAAATAATCGAGATAAAACTTATTCATTACTTAATTTTTGAACGTATTTCTTTTGATAAAAAAGCCACTGATTTTTCAACGGTAAAAATACTAGTTTCTATGTGAACATCTGGCTGTTCTGGTTTTTCATATGGTGCGTTGATTCCAGTAAAGTCCTTTATTTTACCTTCTCTAGCAAGTTGATACAACCCTTTTACATCACGCTGCTCGCATATTTCTAACGTAGTGTCTATGAAAACCTCCATAAAATTACTTGCTCCTACAGTGTTCTTGACTAAATCTCTATTCTCTTTTAAAGGCGATACAAATGCTGCAATTACTATCAAACCAGCATCTGTCATCAATTTAGCCACCTCAGCAACTCTTCTTAAATTTTCTTCACGATCTTCTTTACTAAAACCTAAACCATTATTTAATCCAGTTCTCAAATTATCACCATCTAGAGTAGATGTATGAAAACCATTTTTGATCAACTGTATTTCTAGAGCCTTTGCAATGGTGGATTTACCAGATCCAGAGAGACCAGTAAGCCAAACAACCAATGGTCGATGTCCTTTTACAGAACAACGCAATTCTTTTACTTCTTCATAATCGTAAGCAAAAATATTATTCTCCATGATCTGATTTTCGCCCTTTTAAACCAAAATTACTCTTATACCAGAAACGCTCATGAAAATAATACAACAGCATTTTAATCAGCGACTCGGCAATCGCAACACCACTAGCTTTAGAAATCGCTTCTGGGTCTTCTTTAAAGAAAACATAAGCCAAAATAAAAGTGGTGACACTAGCGATAATGCGCCAGGTAATGGTTTTGGCAATATGCCTTTTCTTAGAAACTTCCATATTACTTCACTATAAAATGCGGATTATACAAATCTTCCTTATTGTACTGCAAAGCTAGGTGACTATTTGCATCTACTACTTGAAGTCCAGCAGCTTCACAAATCGCCTGACCAGCGGCAGTGTCCCATTCCATTGTAGGGCCAAAACGTGGATATATCTCACAAATACCAGATGCTACAAGACAAAACTTTAAAGAACTACCTATACTTTCTACCTCAATAGATCGATCAGTTTCTTTCTTTAATTTTTCAATAAAAGCAACTGTTTCTTCATTCATATGCGACTTACTTCCCACAACTTTGAGCACCTCGTCATTGTTCTGAGGTACCAACTGTTGAGCAGCAGCCATTAAGTCATCAAACTCTGGAAGTTCTCCTTTATGAGAATACTTGTAAGCGGCAGTCATGTCTCCAGCAGTGAAATAAAGATCTCCTGTAATTGGTACGTAAATAATACCTAGTTGCAATTTTCCATCGCTAAGTAAAGCTATATTAACAGTAAACTCACCGTTTTTATTGATAAACTCCTTAGTACCATCTAACGGATCAATGATCCAGCACTCATCCCAATTCTTACGTTTCTTAAAAGGCAC
>CAZBCH010000303.1:0-44784 GCA_964490235.1 uncultured Flavobacteriaceae bacterium
ACACTACCTTTTTGTGGTACATAAGCAACCTTATCTCGTTGCTTTCTGTAAGGCTTACCATAAATAGCAACAGATCCTGCAATTGGATCAATAATTCCCAAAATTGACTTGATCAATGTCGATTTTCCAGCACCGTTAGGTCCTACAATTGCCATCAACACACCTTCTGGTATAGCCAAATCTATATCCCAAAGTACCGGCTTGTAATTATAAGCTACGGTTAAATCGTCTACGGCAACTGCTATCTTTTGTTCCATTATTTAAGTGCGTTTACAATCGTATTCACATTGTGCTGATACATTCCTATATAAGTTCCTTCTACAGTTCCTGCACTTCCCAATGCATCGCTATATAACTCACCACCTATTTTTACTTCATGGTTTTGATCTTTTACAGCCGCCTGAAGTGCTTCTACAGTGCGTCGTGGCACGCTACTTTCTATAAAAACCGCCTTGATATCATTTTCTATAATAAATTGAGTAATGCGTTGCACGTCTTTAACTCCAGCCTCGGTAGCTGTAGAAAGCCCTTGAAGACCAACTACCTCAAAATCAAATGTTCTACCAAAATAATTGAAAGCATCATGCGCTGTTACTAAAATTCTTTTCTCTTTAGGCAACTCTTCTACTTTTAAAGACAGTTCTGTCCTTAAAGCTTTTAATTTTTCTAAATACGCATCACGATTAGCCTCAAAAGCGGTTTTGTTACCTGGATCTAATTCTGATAATCTTTCAGTTACATAATTGGTAATTTGATTCCAATACTCCAAATCAAACCATATGTGTGGATCGTAATTACTCGCAAAATACTCACTACCTATAAGGGTTTCTTTATCTAGTCCGTTACTTATAGCTATTGCCGTCTTGTTTTGCTCATTCATTTTTTCAAAAATCTCCACCAGTTTTCCTTCTAAATGTAAACCATTGTAAAAAATAACATCTGCATTGTCTAATTTTCTAAAATCACCTTGACTCGCTTTATATAAGTGTGGATCAATGCCACTACCCATTAACCCATTGACCTCAATCAGATCACCACCTATATTTTTTACCAGATCTGTAATCATTGTGGTCGTGGTTACCACTTTTAACATATCTCCTTCTTCTTTTTTGTCTGCGCAGCTTATTATAGTAATAGCTAGCAGAAGTGATAAAATATGTTTCATGTTAATGTTATTTGTTTTGTTTCCGCTTTCGCGAAAGCGAGATTAAAATGTTTCCTATTAATTTTTTCTAATTCTATAACTTAAACCAGCACTGAGTAATAAATTTTGACCATCTGTTATTCCTGATCCAAAAGTGAGGTCAAATTGTAGGTCATCATTTGCGAGATAAGTGAAACCTGCGTCCCATAGGTGATTTGCACTGGAGTTTTCTGGAAAATCTCCATATAACTCTACATAAACTCCTATCTTACTTGTTAGATCATATCCATAAGCTAGTGTATATAAGTAGGCTAGCTCTGGATTCTCTGCATCTAATCGTGCTCCTAAATTATAAGCAACGCTAGAGCGTTCATTAAGTGTATGATCAAAGGAGAACCTGAAATCCATACCTGTATTTTCTGGCCTGTAATCTGATCCTGCGGTAAATGGCATGCTTAAATGTCCTAGAATTGCCATTTTGGGCATCCATCCATTTTCCTCGGCGATTCCTATTTTTGCACCTAATAAAAGTGGTGAAGTACCGTTTAATTTCTCTCCTATCTGTTGCCCATTAGATTCAAATTCTGTTGATCTATAATCTAAACCGATGCGTAATTCAAAGTTTTCTAGAAGACCATATCGCAACAATGTTGTGTTATAGGTTATTTCCTTGGTTTTAAAACCATCATCACCATTATCAGTATAAAAACCTCCTGTTTCTATTTGTAAAAAACCTTTTCTCACAAGGCTAGGTGATTCTGTTGCGTCAGGCCTGTCAGTAATTAGCGCTCCTATGTCGTCGGTTTGAGCAAACGATACGCTACTTATAAAAAGTAATGCAATGAAAAATAATTGTTTAATCATGATGTTATTTTTAAATAGAGGTTATCGGCTATTTGTTGAGAAACTTGAAGTGATTTTGAATTCACCTGAAGTGTAAATGAATTATCAAAATCTTCTCTTTCTATAACACTTATTTGTGTTCCTAATTGAATGTTATGTTTATCTAGATATTTTAAAAAACTGCTGGACGTATCTATCACGCCTACTAATGCACCTTTATCACCTTTTTTTAATTGTGAAAGAAGTGTTTTATTTATTACCTCATAATTACCATTGCTATCTGGAATAGGATCTCCATGCGGATCCTTCTTAGGATAATCGAGATGCTTATCCAACTGATCGATCAATTTTTGGGACTGGATATGTTCTAATTGCTCAGCAACTTCATGAACTTCATCCCATGAAAAATCAAGTTTTTCTACTAGAAATACTTCCCAAAGTCTGTGTTTTCTTATAATTTGATTTGCACATCGCACCCCATTTTCTGTGAGTCGTGCACCTTTATACGGAATATATTCAGCTAGGTTTTTATCTGAAAGCTTTTTAAGCATGTCAGTTACTGAGGACGCTTTTGTATCCATGCGACCTGCAATTTCATTAGTCGATACTAGAGCCTGGCCATCCTGAAGATGATAAATAGCTTTAATATAATTTTCTTCTGATATCGAATGCATTTGACAAAGGTAAAGTATTAATTTGTTAAGAGTAAATTAAAATTTAGACTTATCTAAAAACACTGATATAAAATACGTTACAATTGTGTTTTAAAATAAATAGCAAATGATTATTGCGCTTTCGCGAAAGCGAAACTATTTACAATTTATTATAAATATGATAAAGAGATACGGTTTATTTGTAGAAATGCATTTCTTCTACATACTCTTGTACCTGATGGTGCATAAAATATCTTAAGTCTTTCCCTTCTTTAATTGCATTACGAATCATGGTAGACGATATTTCCATAATGGGTGCATCAATTTTGGTGATTTTAGGGTGATCAACAAATTGTTCAGGCAGTACTCCTGAAGAGATACGTGGGTACACAATAATACTATAATCTTCTAATATAACCTGATAATTCTTCCATTTATGAAGGCTTTTCAAATTATCTTCTCCCATAATCAAAGTGAACTGCTTGTCAGGATATTTTTCAGAAAGATGTGCTAGGGTATTTACTGTATAATTGGGTTGTGGTAGGCTGAATTCTATATTACTGGCTTTAATTTTTTCATAATCATCTGTCGCTAGATGGACTAAATGCAGTCTCTGGTAATCATCGAGAAGAGTTTTCTTATTTTTATGAGGATTATGTGGTGTGACTACCATCCAGATTTCGTCCAGTTCACTATTTTCAACAAGATAATTTGCAATAGCCAGGTGACCTATATGTATAGGGTTAAACGTGCCAAAATAGAGGCCTATTCTATTCTTCTTCGTCATCGCTGACATTTTTATTTATAAATTCGTAAACGGTTTTATATGCTAATTCTTTTGCTGCATCTAGATCGTCATTTTTAATAATCACGTCAAATTGTGGTGCAGTAGCCATTTCTGTACTTGCTTTTGCGACGCGCATTGCAATTTTTTCGGCAGTTTCTGTTTTACGTTTCTTTAAACGTATCTGAAGTTCATTAATAGAAGGTGGCTTCACAAAAATAGCTATCGTGCGGTTAGGAAATTTTTTCTTTAATCGCAATCCTCCTACTACGTCTATATCAAATATTACATTTTTACCTTCGGCCCAAAGACGTTCTACTTCTTCTTTTAAAGTACCATAAAACTGGTCTTGATAAACCTCTTCAAACTCGAGAAAGTCGTTTGCTCGTATGCGATTTTTAAATTCCTTTATGCCTAAGAAATAATAATCTTTACCATCTACTTCTCCACCTCTTGCCTCTCGAGAAGCTGCGCTAATAGAAAAAGCTAGGTTTAATTCTTCCTTAGTTAATAAGTGCCTTACTAGAGTTGTTTTACCAGCACCAGATGGCGCGCTAAAAACGATTAATTTAGGTAATACTTCCATTACAATACGTTAAGCAGTTGTTCCTTAATCTTCTCAAGCTCATCTTTCATTTGTACAACCAGCTGTTGCATTCCTGCATGATTTGCTTTGCTACCTATTGTATTGATCTCTCTACCTATTTCCTGACATATAAATGCGAGTTTTTTACCTTGAGACTCTGTAATATTTAATGTGTCCATAAAATAGCTCAAATGATTATCCAGACGTACTTTCTCCTCAGTGATATCATATTTTTCTAGATAATAAATCAACTCTTGTTCAAATCTGTTTTGGTCAACCTTTTCTTTAATATCTGCAATTGCTTTTTCAAGTCTTGATCTTACCTCACTTAGTCTAGTAGTGTCTTCTTCTATTACTTGTTGTAGCAACACCTTTATATTTGTAATTCTCTTATTGAATTCTAACTCTAGGTGATCTCCTTCATCTTTCCTGAATTTTAAAACAGCTTCTATCGCTTCATGCGCTGTTTTCTCAATAGTCTGTATATCTTCTTTTGAAACCTCTTTGCTTTCTTGCGCAAAAACATCAGGGAATTTTGTTGCGATATCTAGAAGCTGCATTTTATGGGCTGAATTATCATACAAAACACCATCAAGCTCTGCCATTTGTCTCATATAACTTTCAACTACTTCTAAATTAAGTCTAGAAGTAGAAGCCACACCAGTCTGTTCTATATGTACAGAAAAGTCTACTTTACCGCGTAACAAAGTTTTTGCCACCAGTTGCCTAAGAGGTAATTCTTGATCTCTATACACTGAAGGAATACGCATATTGAGATCTAGGTTCTTGCTATTAAGAGTCCTGATCTCAATGGTGATTTTTTTATCTGATAATTGATTGACAGCTTTACCGTAGCCTGTCATAGAAGTAACCATTCTCTAACTTTTTAATGCAAAGATAATGATTAAGAAAACAGTCACTCTCACAGAAATATCAAGTATCCATTTTGGCCCTAAGTCTACTAAGAGATTGCTGCCTTATTCCCAGAAATGATGCAATTTCTTTTAAAGGAAGACGGTCTACTATAGGCGCATAGCGTACAATAAATTTTTTGTATCTAGTTGTAGCATCGTCTCCTATCATGCGCGACTTTTCTTCTACCATATCATGATATCGTTTCAACATAATTTTATGAAAGGCCGGTGTTAATCCAGAATACAGCTTACTCATGTAATCAAAATCTTGATGTTTGAAACATAAAACCTCTCCAGATTCAACACATTCTATTTGTAAATTAGAAGGTTTTTGATCTACAAAACTATACATAGAGGTCATCACGTTTCCTTCTGCGACAAAACGTATGGTATGCATGTTTCCTTCTTCATCCTTCAGGCTTCCTTTAAGAATTCCTGTTTTAACGATGTAAATACTGTGCGCCACTTCACCTAACTGAAGTAGCACTTGTTTTTTACGCATTTTTACAACTTCTAGCATGCTAAATATTTCATTAGCATATTCTAGAGAAGGTTTATCGCCTTCTCCAGTTAAATCGTGAAGAAATGATGGTAATTCCATTTTAATAATTCTTTTTTGTTACTCTTTTCACTAGTAAATATCGTAGAAAACAAGAGTGAAACAAAACTTTATGAATATTAAGAGATAAATTTTGAAAAATACAGCAAATAAAATCGGCAAATAACACGAAAAAGTGATGAATAGTGAAAAAGAACATCGATTATTAACACTTTAACGACATAGTTTTTCTCATTAAGGTACTAGTTTTACTCTTTTATGGAAGCCATTAACTCGTATAACACGGTCTCAATAGGCCAATTAACCACATGATAAACAGTATATTATCTACTAAAATACTAACTGCCTCGCAATTAGAATTAGTTCTTAACAGTGGAATGAGTATTACTCATTACGACATACTTAAGACACAAACGACTGCTTTTAAACTAGATAGTAACTTTGACCATGTGATCATCACGAGTAAAAATGCCCTGCCAGCACTGTTAAATCATGAAGTATTGCAAGGTCGCGTTTCTTGTGTAGGTGATACAACCGCCCAACTTTTACTTAAAAACAACATAAAACCTATAGTTACAGCTAGCAACGCAAGAGATCTAGCCACATCTTTGATTCAAAATCATGCAAACGATAATTTCCTCTACCTGTGTAGCAAACAACGCAGGGATGAACTTCCGGCGTTGTTTCATAGTGAAAAAATATCTTTCAAAGAACTTTTTGTTTATCGTTCTATAGCTCTAATAAAAAGCTTTGATCGTATTTTTGCAGCAGTTTGTTTCTATAGTCCTCGTGGCGTTATCGCTTTCGCGAAAGCGAATCCTAATTATAAACCATTAATTGCTGTTTGTATAGGAAATACGACAGCAAATGAGGCTCGTAAATATTACGATGCTATAGTTATTGCAAATAAACAAACAATAGAAAATACATTAATAACAGCCATAAAATCATTACGCAATGTTGAAAAATGATCTTTTTTTAAAAGCATTAAGAGGAGAAGAAGTAGAACGTCCACCTGTATGGATGATGAGACAAGCTGGTAGATATTTACCAGATTTTATGAAGCTGAAAGAGAAATATGATTTTTTCACTAGATGCCAAACTCCAGAGCTAGCTACTGAAATAACGGTAATGCCTATAGACCAAATAGGACCTGATGCGGCGATACTATTTTCCGACATCCTTGTGATACCGCAAGCTATGAATATAGATGTACAAATGAAGGCAGGTGTAGGACCGTGGTTACCAGATCCTATAAGAACCGTAAAGGACCTTGATCGAGTAATTGTTCCTGACGTTAAAGATTCTTTACATTATGTTTATGAGGCTATAGACATGACAAAGAAAGTACTTGACAATCGTGTTCCACTCATAGGTTTTGCTGGTTCACCTTGGACCATTCTTTGCTATTGCGTCCAAGGTCAGGGAAGTAAAAACTTTGACAAAGCAAAGGAGTTTTGTTTTACACAACCTGATGCGGCTCATACTCTATTACAGAGAATTACAGATACAACGATTGCTTATCTTAAAGAAAAGGTTAATCATGGTGTAGATGCAGTACAAGTTTTTGATTCTTGGGGTGGCATGCTGTCACCTGTTGACTATCAAGAATTTTCATGGAAATACATTCAGCAAATAGTTGATGCGCTTAAACCGCATACAGAAGTAATCGTCTTTGGTAAAGGATGCTGGTTTGCATTAAGTGATATGGCAAAGAGCGGTGCTAGTGCTTTAGGAGTGGACTGGACTTGTAGTGCAAGAAATGCTCGTTATTTATCTGGTGGAAATATCACTCTTCAAGGTAACTTTGATCCGTCACGACTCTTCTCGCCTCCTGCAGAAATTAAGAAAATGGTAACTCAAATGATTAACGAGTTTGGTAAAGATCGATTTGTTGCTAACTTAGGGCACGGTATTTTACCTAATATTCCAGTAGAAAACGCACAAGCTTTTGTGGATGCAGTAAAGGAATATGGTCAATAAATTTTGAGCAATGTTCAAGAATATTCTTAAAGGATTAACGTCTTATAAAGATAGTTTAAAGCTTATAAATCAGTTGAAGCTTTGGAAGTATTTTCTAGTTCCTATGGGAATAAGTTTTCTTTTTGGAATAGCTGTGTTTTTTACGACCTATGGGCTTTCTGATAATTTAGGACGATTCTTTGCTAAGGCGTGGATATGGGAATGGGGCAATGAAACGGTTACAGAAATTGCTACTTGGCTAGGAGCCTTAATTATTTTGGCTCTGGGTTTTATTCTATACAAACATGTTGTGATGGCATTAAGCGCGCCTTTTATGTCACCAGTTTCAGAACGTATAGAAAAACATTATTATCCACAAGCAAGGAATCATATTCAACACAGGGATACTACAAACATGGAGCAATTATGGCGTGGTGTGCGCATTAACCTGCGCAATATTGCTTACGAACTATTAATTACCATACCTCTTCTATTGTTAAGTTTTATTCCTGTTATAGGGATCGTTTTTACCATTACAGCTTTTATGGTTCAGGCTTACTATGCTGGTTTTGGAAATATGGATTACACTCTAGAAAGGCATTTTAAATATAGAGATAGCGTCCTTTTCGTTAAACGTAATAGGGGCATTGCAATAGGAATAGGAATTGTGTTTATGGGAATGCTCTTTATCCCAATTTTAGGAGTTATACTCGTACTACCTTTTACCGTAACAGCTGCCTCTCGTGTTACTCTAGAAGAAATGATCAAAGAAGAAAATCTCTTGATCCAAGATATTGAAAAGCCACAAATCAACGCTTCATGATTAAAGAACAGTTTTATAACTTTATAAAAAAACTTCAAGATACCATAACTTCTAAATTAGAGGCAGTAGATGGAAAAGCAACTTTTCATCAAGATGAATGGCATCGCAAAGAAGGTGGCGGCGGTTTTTCAAGAGTCATTCAAAATGGTAACGTATTTGAAAAAGGCGGTGTGAGCATCAGTGCAGTCCATGGTCCTTTACCTAAAGCCATGCAATCTTATTTTAAGGTAGCAGATGTTGATTTTTATGCTACAGGTTTAAGTCTAGTAATCCATCCAGAAAACCCAATGGTTCCAACGGTTCATGCAAATTTCAGGTATTTTGAAATGTATGATACAACTGGAACTATTATAGACTCTTGGTTCGGTGGTGGGCTAGATTTAACGCCTTATTACTTATTTGAGGAAGATGCGAGACATTTTCATCAAGTATGCAAAGATGTTTGTGATAGACATGAGGTTGCAGACTACAAACTTTTTAAACAAAAGTGCGATGAGTATTTTCACAATACGCACAGAGAAGAGGCACGCGGAATAGGAGGTTTATTTTATGACTACTGTCGTAAAAGTGAGCAATTCTCAATGGAAGAATGGTTTGCTTTTCAAACAGATATGGCAAATCATTTTCTAGATGCTTATATACCAATTGTGGAAAAAAGAAAGAATTTATCATTTACGGCAAAACAACGAGAGTGGCAGGAAATACGACGTGGCCGTTACGTAGAGTTCAACTTAGTGCATGATAAAGGAACTTTATTTGGATTAAAAACTAATGGCCGTATAGAGAGTATTTTAATGAGCCTTCCTCCACACGTTCAATGGGTCTATGATCACCAGCCTGAGGAAAATAGCGAAGAAGAAAAATTATTAAAGGTTTTAAAAAATCCTATCGACTGGATTTAGAGCTTTATAGCACAAATACCGGTAATCGCTTTTTATTGTAAATAATAATTGTGGATCTCGCTTTCGCGAAAGCGGTAATTTTATATTATTGATTTAAGTTAATGAAATAAAGAATTGTTGCAATGGTTATGATACCTGCAACTACAGCTAAGAATATTTTCCAGAAAGAGTACGGTCTAGTGCCGTGAATTTTACCAGTCTGACCATTTACATAGAAATTATAACGTTTACCATTAAACTTATAAGAACTTATATAAACCGGAAGCAAGATATGTTTGAAAGTTTCTTCACTCAACTGCATATCCAGACTGTTGATACGCTGGGTATCACCTCCTATATCGCGCCTCACCCAGTTACTAGCAATTTCTCTGGCACGTTCTTGTGCATCAATATGTCCATCTTTAAGTGGTATGGTATATTTTTCAGTAACATAACCAGCAAGAAATCTCGTATCAAAAGTTTTGAGATCACCTAGGTTCCAAGAGGCTATTTTTGATGGTATTTGCCCACCTTTTTGTTTTGATGCCTTAACTAATGTATCGTCCACAAAGCCAGAAACCGCTCCTTGAGCAGGATACCATCTTGTACGACGTTCTCGAGTAGTCCTCTTATTTTTACCAGAACCAGTTGTTTTAGTTACATAATAATATTCTCCTCGCTGTCCGGTGTACTGTGCATCAAGTTCTGCATCAAAGGTCCAATAAGGTACGTAAAGACCTTTTGTATTCTCGGCACTTAGACTAGCTTTTTGTAAATTATTAGGTGCCCACCATAATCCAGCTACCCATTTTTTAAATATTTGATGTGCCTTATCTTGTTTAAATGCAAAAGGAATTACTGCACCAGGTAAGATCCAGTCGTCCTGATAAGCATCTTCTATAATAAGCGGCATGGTACAATACACACAATGCAAAGATTTGTAGCTTTCTTCTATGTGCTGGTTTGCTCCGCAATTTTTACAATGCAACATGGCAATTTCCATAGAATGCGATTGCGCACCCATTTCTTGCATGTATTTATTAAGTTCTAATTCTTGAAAAGGTTGCTGCGATTCTTCAATGACTTCTTTATGACCGCAGTAATCACAAGTTATCAAATCTGTACCAGGCTCATAAGTCAACTCTGCACCACAATTGATACAGGATTTTTTACGTTCAGAATTTATGGAAGGTTGTACGTCCACTTTTTGTGTGAGATAAAATTTGGTTAGAAGTTGATGGTGCTTAATTAATCCTACTTCATCTATAAGAATTAGAACAAATTAATTTACATAGGTAGTGGTGGTGGCGTGTTACCACCTAAGAATACCTTAAGCTCTTCTATCTCACTTAATGCCTTCCAGCTTTCCATACCAGCCTTCCATATTAAGGTGTCCTTATTTATAGTACGACTAGCAAACAACGATCTAAGTTGTTCAAAAGGGACTGGCCCAGCCTGAACACCGTTTGAAGCATAAAAGTATGTAACCGCTTGTGGCATAGGTGGCGGTACTGCTGCTGACTGGTTTTGTTGTTGCTGTGGCATCATTTGTTGCTGTCTACCCATTTGCGGCGACATCATACCACTCATTTGTTGAGCAAGAGCAAATCCCATTCCCATCCCCATGCCTGCACCAGCAGTTCCTCCTTCATTGTGAGCTGCAGCTTCAATTGCTTTGGCTGTTTTAAAACGAGTTAATTTATCAAGATCAATTTTATCAAGACGGCTGTATTCAAAAATTTCTTTTTTGAGCTCTTCTGGCATAGAGACATTCTCAATATAGAATTTTTCTAAAGAGATTCCTACACTAGAAAATTCTGGCTTCATAACTTCCTGACAGGTTTCAGAAAGTTCAGAAGTATTTGCTGCGTATAATTCTATAGGCAGATTTGCTTCTCCTACCGTATCTGTAAATCTAGTAGCGATTAAACTTTTTAGGTGCTCATTAACCTCAAAATTGGTAAAATTATTATCTGTTCCTACAATGTCAATGATGAATTTTCCAGCATCTTCAATTTTAAAAGCATAGGTACCAAAAGCACGTATTTCAACAAGTCCAAAACGGTCATCACTTAAAGTAATAGGATTTTTTGTTCCCCATTTCTCGTCGGTGAACAAGGTTGTATTTACAAAATATACCTCAGCTTTGAAAGGCGAGTTAAAACCGTATTTCCATCCCTTTAAAGTAGAAAGAATAGGTAGGTTTTGAGTAGTCAGGTCGTAGGTTCCAGGTTTAAAGACGTCTGCTAATTGTCCTTCATTGATAAAAACGGCCATTTGACCTTCTCTAACGATAAGTTTAGCACCATTTTTAATCTCATTTTGATAGCGCTCAAATCTATGTGCAATCGTATCGTCTGTATAGTCTAGCCATTCAACTATGTCGATGAATTCATGACTTAGTTTTTCTTTAATTTTATCAAATATGCTCATGGTAGTTGTTTTATAATTAGGTTTCTAAGGTAGTAATTTTGATAATATTCTTTTTAGCGCTCAAGATCAATTTGAACTAATGATTTAGTTTTTATTAATCTTTAAACTGTAATTTTTATATTCCCTTTTATACGTCTATACTTTTTTTATTTTGTTACAATTAATTCCTACCATTCTCACTTGGATAAAAAGTATGTACTGGATCACTTTGCCAGATTTTTTTTGTTTCTACACACATTGCCGTTAATGGTCCTTTGTAGGCAGCAGCAGTATCCATATTCCAAACGTTTGCTGCGTTCATAGGCGTGTATTTATCCCAACGATGTGTAGGAGTATGACCTATAAAAATCTCTTGATACAACTTTAATCTATTAGGATACCGATCGTTTTCTTTATTTAAATTGGTATCTAAGGCAAGAGCAAGCTCCCATAAAGTACGATCCCAGTAGGTAATATTTGAAAAGTACTCATAGTGTGGACCATTCAAATTATGAAATCCAGCATGAAAAAAACCATTTCCATTTCTTTCATAGAAATTCAACAAGTCATTTTGCAGAAAATTAAAATGGCGCTCAATCTCCTCTTTTGTTCGATTTTCATAGCTCTCTATGGTACTCTGTCCACCATGTTTTAACCACATAGGATGTGGCTCATTAGAAAGTAAATTTTTAACGATTAATTCATCATGATTTCCTCTCAAATAAATTGGAACCGTTTGGTTATTTTGTTTCCGCTTTCGCGAAAGCGAGATCAAAAAATCAACAACTTCATAGCTTTCTGACCAGCCGTCTACATAATCTCCCAAGAATATCAGTAAATCGTCATCTTTAAGATCTATTTTTTCTATGAGTTGGACAAGTGCTTTATAACCGCCGTGTATGTCTCCTATGGTAATGGTTCTCATTTACTATGAATTGTATTTAACTTTACGCAAAACGCGCAATGCTTCTTTATATGATTTATAAACTTCTGGATATAGCTTTAAATACTCCTTAAATGAATTCATTTTATCTACTGGTTCTCCTACGTTGTTGAATTGACATATTAACATTGTTTCTGGCAACTGTCTCAAGTCTTTTAGTTCTTGAGAATTTAATTGGATACCGATCGTTATCTTGTTTAGTAAGGATAAATTTATGTTATAAATATGATGCAATATTTTACGATCATAGTAAGGAGGATTGAACAAAATTTTATTCTCTAACTTGTAAGTACCATTAGGAAAAAAGCTTAATGTTAAACGTTCTAATGGATGATATTTCTTTTTTAAACCTATTCCTAATTCTACAAACTCTAGAATACTAAAACTATCTTCATTATAAGTGATTTGCACCTCATCTAGCGTACTGTAAAAAAGTCGCACCTGTTCATTGATCATTTCAATATCAACACGATAATAATATTTACTATTATTTTTAATCCTAACTTTTCCTGACCAGCAAATGACAAATTGCTCTTTAAAAACTTTATAATGACTCTCTAAGCCATCCTTCCTACGATCTAAAAATTCAATAACACTCTCTAGAGTATGTTCTATATTATTACTTGCTTGTTTCTCAATTTTCTCAACTATTTGAGAATTCACGTCTTTAATCTCTACGTTAAATGCTTTAGGCATAGAAATACTTCCATCCCTAAAAAAAACTGTACCGCCGTAATATTTCCAGATGTTTTTCCGTAATGAAGTTAGTCCATCTTGTGATCTTATTGTGATCAAACCAACGACTTTATCGTTAGGCAAATGAGGGAATGAAATATTTTCATATTGGATGATAGGAGCATTAGTCAAATAAGCATTTACTAAGTTTTGCAACTTAGAGTCATCAAAAAAGTCCACACCTACTATTTCATTAGTCTCATCATCAATTCCTATAACTATGTAACTATTGTTTTTAGGATTTGAATTAGATAGCGCGCATATATGTTTTAAAAACTTAGCTTTTCCTTCTTTGCTACCTAGCTCAATTTTAAGTTTTTTATCGTAGAAACTATTCTCATCGTTGTGCGCTAATAGGTTTTTTATGAGAAGACGCTTATTAATCATTTGTGAAAGGTAGGCTTAAATTGAAATTTAAATCTAAACTTAAGTTTAAATTATTCTAATCATAGCTATGAATTTTTCATAAAACTATTACATCACCTTCAGTTTAAGTTAAGGTTTAAATTCAAATTCCTACTATCTTTGCTACTATGCAAATTCCCGAAGGAAAGAAAATTTATTTCTCTAGCGATAATCATCTAGGTGCGCCTACACAAGAGTTGAGCAAACCGCGTGAAAAGAAATTCTTGAAATGGTTAGACTTTGTTAAAGAAGATGCAGCCGCCATATTTCTTTTAGGGGATTTATTTGATTTCTGGTTTGAATATAAAACCGTTGTACCTAAACACCAAGTGCGTATCTTAGGAAAACTTGCTGAAATTACTGATAGCGGCATCCCTATCTACTTTTTTGTTGGTAATCATGACTTATGGATGTTTGGCTATTTTGAAGAAGAATTAGGCATTCCTGTTTTTCATAAACCTCAACAATTTGAATTCAACAATAAAAAGTTTTTTATAGGTCATGGTGATGGTCTTGGACCAGGTGATAAAGGTTATAAAAGGATGAAAAAAATTTTTACAAGTCCGTTTTTTCAATGGTGTTTTAAATGGCTACATCCAGATATAGGAATAGGTATTGCTAGACATTTATCAGTAAAGAATAAACTGATCTCTGGCGAAGATGATGCTAAGTTTCTAGGAGAAGATAATGAGTGGCTGGCACAATATGCAAAACGTAAGCTTGAAGAAGAGCACTTTGATTATTTTATATTTGGTCACAGACATTTGCCTATGGAAATTCAACTAGGTGAAAACTCTACCTACATTAATCTAGGCGACTGGATTACTCAATATCGTTATGGCGTTTTTGATGGCAAATCATTTCAATTATTACACTTTAAGAAATAAATTAGAGACTATAAATATTGTAGGCTGCGTTTATAAACTAAGAGTTTTTTATTACTAATTAAATCTCAAAATTTCATATCCACCTGCTTATTTAGAATTTAACTGCTAAAAATTCAATTTTTTAACTAAAGTCTCTATTAATTATATTTTTTTAATTAAATTTAATAGCTATCCATGATTCCCTCGTTATTAGTTAAAGTTTATCACTTCTGAATTTAAATCTGAAATCAACGCTATGATAAGTAATTTTTCTAAATCGATTAAGGATCAAATGAAAATGATCACGCAAGCACCTATAGCGATAGCGTTTCTAGATAAGAACTTAAGGTATGTAAGTCATTCATCAAAATGGGTTTCAAAATTTAAACTACCTTACAAAAACATAAGAGGACTGTATCATTATGATTTGTTTCCTAATCTTACACAAGCATGGAAGAAAGCTCATTTAAATGCCATTAATGGATTAAATGTTTGTTTAGAAAATCAAACTTTTGAGATCAGAAAAGGTGAGATATTATGGTTAAAGTGGAATATTAAAGCCTGGACAGATTATGATAATAAAATAGCTGGAATTGTAATTGCAGTAGAAGACTTAACATGCAGCGAGTACATTAGAAAAAAGAATTCCTCAATTCAAAAACTTTTATTTGAATCCTCTATCAATCCAGAAATAGGTACATGGCACTATGATCTTTCAAAAGACGAGCTTATCTGGTCACAACAAACAAAAAATATTCATGAAGTGCCTAAAAATTATAAACCTAAAGCAGATCTAGCGATTAATTTTTACCTCGAGGGAAAATCCAGAAAGAAAATTACAGAAGCATTTCTAAATGGTTTTACAAAGGGTATTCCTTTTGATCTAGAACTTGATTTAATAACAGCTCAAGGCAACCAGATATTAGTTAGATCTGCAGGTATTAGTGATATAGAAAATGGTGTATGTGTAAGACAATTTGGTATAATTAAAAAAATATCATCCTAAGACATGATATCTCTTAAACGCAGTTGGATAGTAGTATTACCTTGCCATTCATTTTCATCAATAGAATAAGCTATATGAAACTTTTTACCATCTTTAATTAATTCTGCCTTATCACCTAAATTAAATCCTATTGCATTAAAACCATTTTCATCTAGTTTATTATCAGCGACCTTTATTTTAAGGTGATCTTCATTTTTACCTACGCATCTACCAAATCCCGTATCTACTACATTTTCAGTCATGAAAACAGGAGTCATATTTCCCGGACCGAAAGGCGCCATTTGTTGAATAATTCGATAAAACTTAGGAGTGATATGATTTAAAGGAAGTTTAGAATCAATATGAATCTCAGGAGTTAAATGTTTATTTTCTATTGTAGCACAAACTACTTCTTCAAATCTTGCCTTGAACTTCTCATAATTTTCCGGAAGCAATGTTAATCCTGCAGCGTACTTGTGACCACCAAATTGCTCTATAAAATCAGCGCATTGTTCTAAAGCATTATAAACATCAAAACCTCTTACACTTCTTGCACTTGCAGCAAGTTTATCACCAGATTTACAAAAAACCAACGTAGGTCTATAAAACGATTCAGTAAGTCTAGATGCAACAATTCCTATAACACCTTTATGCCATTTTTCATCATAAACTACACTTGTGAAATTATCGTGCTCTTTTTTTGCGATTATTTGTTGTAGCGCCTCTTCAGTAATCGAGCGATCTAACTCTCTTCTATCTGAGTTATAATTTTCTATTTCACTCGCAAATACTTTTGCTTTTTCTAGATCAGTTTCTTTTAACAACTCTACAGCATGCAAGCCGTGCTTCATTCTTCCTGCAGCATTAATACGTGGTGCAATGATAAATACCACATCAGTTATGGTAAGAGTGCTTTTATTCAAATTAGAAATGATCGCTTCAAAACCAGCACGCGGACTCATATTAATTACGTTAAGACCGTGATAAGCCAAGATTCTATTCTCACCTACGATCGGGACAATATCAGCACCTATGGCAGTAGCAACAAGATCTAAATATGGAATCAAGATCTCAAAATCCCATTCATTTGCTTCCGTAATCGCTTGACACAATTTAAAGCCTACGCCGCAACCACATAATTCGTCAAAAGGATAGTTACAGTCTGCTCTTTTAGGATCAAGGACAGCAATCGCATCAGGAAGCTCTTTACCAGGTCTATGGTGATCACAAATGATAAAATCGATTCCTTTTTCTTTGGCATAAGCTACTTTATCAACAGCCTTTACCCCACAATCTAGCGCAATGATTAACGAGAAATCATTGTCTGCCGCAAAATCAATTCCTTTATAACTTACTCCATAACCTTCATCGTAACGATCTGGAATATAGGTAGTCACTCGGTCATAAAAACTCTCTAAAAAAGAAGACATTAAGGCTACACTAGTTGTTCCATCTACGTCATAATCTCCGTAAACAAGAATATTTTCATGATTCCCTATTGCCTTTTGGACTCTCTTCACTGCAACATCCATGTCTTTCATTAAAAAAGGATCGTGCAGTTCTTCCAGGTTGGGTCTGAAAAAGGATCTCGCTTTCGCGAAAGCGTCTACACCACGTTGTACTAACAAGCCAGCAAGAAATGGGTCTATGCCTAGCTCTTGGGCAAGTTGTGCTTGTTTTTGTGAATCTGGTGGTGGTTTAAGAGTCCAGCGCATGGCGTAAAGATACTATCATTTATGGGTTGTTATAAATCTGTTATATTTAATAATTAAATTACCGTAAAATATATTTCTCTATGCCATTAGTAACACCGCTAGACGCAAGTCACGATCCAGAAACTGCACAACTTGCCGCTTTTTTCAATGAAACATTAGGCTTTTGTCCTAACTCTGTATTGACCATGCAGCGACGCCCAGCTATTTCTAAAGCCTTTATAAATCTTAATAAAGCTGTAATGGCAAATGAAGGTCGTGTAACCAGCGCCTTAAAAAGAATGATAGCATGGGTTTCTAGCAATGCCACTGGTTGTAGATATTGTCAAGCTCATGCTATAAGAGCAGCAGAGCGTTATGGCGCTGAGCAAGAACAACTAGATAATATATGGGAATACCGTACACATCCAGCTTTCAGTGAAGCAGAACGGGCAGCACTAGATTTTTCACTAGCAGCGAGTCAAGTGCCTAATGGTGTTAATCAAGAAATTCAAGACCGACTTCATAAATACTGGGATGATGGCGACATTGTAGAGATGCTTGGAGTTATTTCTCTTTTCGGTTATCTCAATAGATGGAATGATTCTATGGGAACTACTCTAGAAGGCGACGCTATTGAAAGCGGTAATCAGTATTTAGGAAAACACGGTTTTGAGGTCGGGAAACATGTTTAATGTTTTAAAATAAAATTCACAGCTGGTTACTGAAATGAGCAGCTGTGAATAATACCAATTGTCTACTGCTATTTAATAAATTCCAGCATTTTGTCTTCTCCAAAGTAGGTATACTCTATAAAAATACCCTTTGATGTTTCATAGGCAACACCCATAAAATCGATAGTTTCCACAAAATAACAGCCACCTTTGCTTTTCTTAAGCGTTCCTATTAGACCTTTATTTTTATAAATGTCAAAACCTGTATTTGTAGAAATAATGAAATACTCCTTAGATTTAGTTCTATAAATTTGATCACCAACCATTTCAACAAATTCTGGTTTAGGAGGTAATGATACTTTACTATCGTTCTTATCTGTTTTAGCAGCCTTAGTATCGTTCACATTTTCATCAAACTTAGGGAGTTCTTGAGATTTTATTTCTTCAACTTTTTCACCTGGTCGTCCAGTTTGAGTAAGCACACTGTCTATTCCCAATGCTCTTCCTTCAGAGTTTTCTAAAGTTCTTATATACTCTGGCTTCTCATATTTATAATCCACCTCGTCAAGAGAAGTCATAGCGTCTCTCAATGCTTCAAAATAGGCAGTTCTATTTGACTTTGTAGTACCTATTCCTTCTTTAGAAGTGAAAACTACATTCCCTTGACAATCTTCAAGTTTCAGCAGCATTTTAATGCGTAAGGTTCCCGTTTTTTCAATTTTAAGTCTTAACGAATTACACACGCCTATATTTAAATCGGCTGGAAGTACTTGAGAGTTTCTATATGCTTGAAAATTACGTTTTTCAAGTTCAAAAACAATTAATTCATTAAACCGGTATTCATTGGCTTCTCCTTGAAATTCATATTGATTATCAACGATGATGTATTTGTACTGGTTTAATACACCATTTTGAGCCTCGGCACAAAAAGAAATTGCTATTAATAATAAGGTAGTAAGATATTTCATAAGACAGCTTTAAACGATGATTTTATTAAGACTCATAGTAAACGATAGTGGTTGATGTTGATCTCGCTTTCGCGAAAGCGGAAAAATACAAATTACATTCCTAATTTATAGTCGTATCTTAAAACACTACAAAATATGCCGTCTTTCAAGTTATAAACAAAGTTTCCTGAAAAGAAGGTCAAATATTATCTTTGAAGCATACACGCCACACAAGTCAATTAGAATGAAAAAATTAGAACTCCTTAAAAAGTATTTTGGTTACGATAGCTTCCGTCCACTTCAAGAACAAGTAATTGACGATGTTATTGCTGGTAAAGATCTGATGGTAGTCATGCCTACAGGTGGTGGAAAATCCATGTGCTTTCAGTTGCCTTCATTATTATTAGACGGCATCACCCTAGTAGTTTCTCCATTAATTGCTTTGATGAAAGATCAAGTAGACGCTTTACGTGCTAATGGTATTCCTGCCTCATATTTTAATAGTTCTCAAGATTCACAACAGCAAGCAGAAATGCTTAAAGAATTGCAGTCAGGCGATCTTAAACTGATTTATGTAGCTCCAGAAAGTATAGGTTTATTAAACAATCATTTACAAGAAATACCAGTTTCATTAATTGCTGTAGACGAGGCGCATTGCATCTCTACCTGGGGACACGATTTTAGACCAGCTTACACGCAATTGTCCTATTTTAAAACTAGTTTTCCAGATGCTAATCTCATCGCTCTTACCGCAACGGCAGATCGTGCTACTCGTGCTGATATAAAAAAGCAACTAGGTATTCAAAATGCTAAAGAATACGTAGCGTCTTTTGACCGTCCTAACCTAACACTGGAAGTACGGCCAGGAAATAACCGCTTACAGCAAATGCGTCGATTTTTAAAAAAGAACAAAGATGAGTCTGGAATCATTTACTGTTTGAGCCGTAAAACTTGTGAATCGCTTGCTAGTAAATTAACAGCCTACGGTTTTGATGCTGCAGCTTATCATGCTGGACTAAGTCATGAAGAACGTGAAAATGTTCAAGAAATCTTCATAAAAGATGATCTTAAAATAGTTTGTGCGACCATCGCCTTTGGGATGGGAATCGATAAATCTAATGTGCGATTTGTAATTCATTACAACATGCCTAAAAACATTGAAGGATATTATCAAGAAATAGGTCGTACAGGTCGTGATGGTTTAAATTCTCATGCCTTGTTATTTCACAGCTATGCAGATGTGATCCAGCTGCGCAAATTTGCTGATGGTAGCGGCAATGCCGAAGTTCAAATAGCAAAACTAGAACGCATGAAGCAATTTGCTGAAGCGCTTACTTGCAGGAGAAAAATGTTACTTTCTTATTTTAATGAATATCTAGATAAAGATTGCGGTAACTGTGATGTTTGTTTAAACAAACCAGACTTCTTTGATGCTACTTTACAAGCTCAAAAAGCATTGAGTGCTATCGTAAGAACAAGAGAAAGAGCTTCTCTTAATTTATTGATCGATGTATTACGTGGCGCTCAAAATGCAGCGGTAATGGAAAGCGGTTTTCAAGCTATTAAAACCTATGGCGCAGGTAAAGAAACCTCATGGAACGACTGGCAACAATACATAGTTCAAATGATCAATCAAGGCTTGATAGAAATTGCTTTCCATGAACAAAATCATCTAAAAATAACACCTCAAGGAAAAGAAGTACTTTTTGATGGTCGCAATGTCTCCCTAGCTATTATCCCTAAACCAGAAGAACTAGCTGCCAAAAGAGCTCAACAAACACAAGAAACTTTACCTACCGAAGTGAATAGAGATCTTTATGAGGCATTGCGTAAAACAAGACTACAACTGGCTAATGCAAGTAATCTTGCACCTTATATGATTTTTAGTGACGCTACATTAAAAGATATGGCGGCAAGAATACCTCTAGACGATAATGAATTTGCAGATATTGTAGGAGTAGGAACGCATAAACACGATACGTATGGTGTCCCATTTTTAAGAATGCTCAAAGAATGGAAAGATGCTCGTAAGGACGATTTCATTTATCGAGAAGAGGTCGCAAAACCTAAACGCAAAAAGAAAAAAGCTTCTAGCCTTAAAAAAGATACTGTAATGGAAAGTGTAAAGCTTTTCTGGGATGGGAAAACAGTAAAAGAAGTGGCAGAAATAAGAGGCTTCCAGCCGTCTACAATACTTGCACATCTCACAAAAAGATATGAATCTCATAACGATATTGATCTGGAAAAGTTAATCGATGGCAAAGATTATGATCTCATTGCAGAGGATTTTGATAAAATAAAAGACTACGACACTCTTAAACCAGTTTATGAGCATTTTGATGGACAGATCGATTATGGCTCATTACGAGTTGGTCTTACCTTGTTAAAAGAGAAAATGGTGGTTTGAAATGTTTATTCAAACACTTGATAATTATTATTTATTTGCTCTTGAATGCTGTTCCACTCTCCATAGTTTTTCAATTTTATAATTTCAATAGGTATGGAAGATTCAAACTGTTTAGGCAAAACAGGATCTTGTATTGAGTATAGTTTTAAAGTATCGCCTTCTATTTTATAAATAAGCTTCTCAACACCTTTATAAATATAACTGTCAGAATCGTTATCAGGTTTACTGTTTTCAAGAGTGGTAGTTACCTCCATGGTTTGATGATTCCCTGAAATGCCCCAAACCTTACGCTTTAGGTACAAAGCGTCTTCATAATTGTAAAAATCTAACCTTTTAGTTTTTATTGATGTCATTCCTAATTCATCAAAGGCATCTATAGTTCTTTGAAACTCTACACCAGCCCAAAATGAAATTATTATCAACACAAATGAAAGTAGAATTACGTAAGTCATTTTCATATGATGAATTTTGAACATAAAAAATAATGGTACCCATTGAAATAAAATAAAAAATCACAAAAACCAAAATACTTCTGGTCTTTGTGATTGATCTATTATCATTTGTTGAAGAACCTATCCTCCTACTAATGCTGGGTTTACCCAACTAAATTTTGCTGACTCTGTAGGTATCTTTATTCTTTGAGATATGCGCTCCATACGTGCAGGAAGTTTCATCAAATAATCTCTTGCTTTCTCTGCCTCTTCAGTAAGATGCGTCATGTTTGCAATGTCCCATTGATCAATAAGCTTTTGCATGATATCTATATAATCTTGAGCCGTATAAACCCCTATACGTTGTGCACTGTTTGAAAAATCTTCAAAAGCGGCACCTATAGACTGTCCTGACTCTCTTAAAAACATGGCTGGCATCACAATCTTATGTACCATCATCTCTTTAAACGCAATCATCATATTACTAGCGTCTACTTTAAAGATTTCAGTTACGAATGTACTATATGCTTTATGGTGACGCATCTCGTCACCAGAAATGATGCGACACATTTTAGAAAGCGCAATATTACCATATCCGCGAGCTAGCTTTGCTACTCGATTATGAGATATATAAGTTGCCAATTCTTGAAAACTAGTGTAGATAAAGTTTTTATAAGGATCTCTATCTGTACCGATGTCAAATCCATCTGTAAGTAAATGATGTGTTGTAATTTCTACCTCGCGCATATTTACACGACCAGAGAGATACAAGTATTTATTTAATACATCACCATGCCTGTTCTCTTCTCCTGTCCACTGACGTACCCATTTAGACCAGATATTTCCCTTTCCTTCTACCTGATTAATTCCTTCTACATCCATTAACCATGCTTCATAAGTAGGAAGTGCTTCTTCTGTAATGGTATCACCTACTAAGGCAACCCAAAAATCGTAAGGCAATTCTTTAGCAAGTTCTCGCAGTTCCTTCACTTCATCAAAAAATGTATCTTCTTGAGAGTTAGGTAAAAAATCAGTAGGCTGCCATATCTTATCTACAGGAATTAGATATTGATCCATAAAAGAAGCTACTTTGCTCTCTAGAGATTGCATCACCTCGATGCGCTTATTTTTAAGGGGTAAATTCATTCTTTAAATGTTGTGTTGTAAAGATAGTCGTTTAGAATTAGTCTCGCTTTCGCGAAAGCGGAATTAACACAAACGCTAGACCGCAGTAGAAGTTATACTGTTATGCACGATTTCTTGAGTTTCCTTTATCAATTCTTCATGATCTCTTCCTTCTATAGGAATAGGTCCATGAATCGTTAGTGAAATTTTATTTCCTAAGCCGTAAGGGAATTTGCCATATCGATCTACTTTCCAGCTGTTGTTTATAGTCACAGGAACGACAACGGCATCAGGAACATATTTAAAAATTGTTTTCAAACCGTTAGTTTGAAAAGGTTTAGGGACGCCCGTACGACTGCGTGTACCTTCTGCAAAAATCACGACACTGTGCTTTTTTTTGTAGACGTTTTTGGCAAATTTAATTAAAGCTGTAATGGCCTGTTTGCGATCTTTACGATCTATTGCGCAATTTTCTCCTATCCTTAGATTGAGAGAAATACTAGGTATCCCTTTTGCAAGTTCTTTTTTTGCTATAAACTTTGCGTGATAATCTCGTAAATAATAGATAAGCGGTGGTATATCAAACATACTTTGATGGTTGCAAACAAAAATATAGGATGGCCCAACTGGCAAATCAGTCTTAAAATTAACATCAAAGGTGTTGAAAAGTGGTAATTGGGATTGCATCAAAAACCAATTAAGTATATAAACACTCTTGCGATGCGCATTGTAACCACCTAATTTATAACAGATAAGTTGTATAGGATGAAATATAACCAATATCAAGAAAAACACTAAAAAGTGAATAACGGTTAATGGGTATGAAATGATTTTTTGCATCTGGCAAAGGTAATTTGTATCTAGAAATGAATGATCGAGATATATGTAAATCGATATGCGTGCATAGTAATTATGGTATTCCTATTAGGAAGTAGCTAAATAAAGCCCTGGTTGAAAAGAGAACTATAAAAAGTAATATTCACAAAAAAAGTGCTTCTGTTTTTACAAAAGCACTTTTAAATTTTAAACTATTGCTGCTTAGCAGTTTTCGTTATAAGCTTCTTTAAGGTTTTCAGCAATCATTTCTGCTGGTCTTCCTTCTATGTGATGACGTTCTAACATGTGAACTAATTCACCATTTTTAAACAAAGCCATTGAAGGAGAACTAGGTGGGAAAGGTATCATTGCCGCTCTTGCTACATCTACTGCTTCACGATCTACACCTGCAAATACAGTAACTATATGATCTGGTTTTTTTGCGTTGTCAAGAGACATTTTTGCTCCTGGACGCGCATTTGCAGCTGCACAACCACAAACTGAGTTTACCACTACTAAAGTGGTTCCTTCTTTACTCAAGGCTTCTGTTACTTCTTTTCCTGTATATAAGTGCTCAAATCCTGCGTTTCCTAAATCATCACGCATAGGTTGAACTAATTCTGCTGGGTACATAATATTAATTTTTTACAAAGGTAAAGACTTAAGCAACTATAAAAAATAATTCTATGATCATTTAAGTTTATTATAGGAATGATTTTGATAATGGTGAGTTGGTGAGTTAAGTTTTATTTTTCTGATGACTATAAATAGTTTTTTGTTTTCTTATCAGATATCTTTAGTGCTATCACTTACGAATTAATTTCACTATCCATTTGTAAATGTTTAGTACCTTTAGAAGATAGTATTGTATATATGTCTTTAAGAAAATGTCCTGAATGTACAGAAGAAGTACGTGGCAGAGCTGATAAAATTTACTGTAGCGATTATTGTCGTAATGTAGCACACAATAAATTGAATCGCGATAGTACAGCACTTATGCGTAACATCAATAACAGATTGCGTAAAAATCACCGCATTCTTAAGGAATTAAACCCTACCGACAAAATTAAAGTGAGTAGAAATAAACTGCTGGCAGCAGGATTTGATTTTAATTTTTTCACTAGCATTTACACTACAAAAAAAGGAACTGTCTATTATTTTGTGTACGATCAAGGTTACCTACCTATGGACGACGATTATTATCTGATTGTAAAGAGAGATTAATCAATATAATACTGATAGAGACGTTGTAATTTGCATAAAATCTAGATTTTTAAATGAACTTCACCTCAAATAAAAACATTTACCGCTGGGCTATGATTGTCGCTGCGGTGTTTTTTACCTCACTTATATTTTGGAACACCTACGTTTTTTTTCAACAATTAAAGGAGAATGAACGTAAAAACATTCGCGAATTTGCCATCGCTCAAAAAGATCTGGATAATCAAAAACTTAATGCAGAACTAGGTGAACTAGGTCTTACTGTCATCACTAATACTAGCACTGTTCCCATGATCGTGGTGAACAACAAAGGTCAAATAACTTCAAATAATTTGCCTATACATATACAACAAGATAGCTTGAAACTATTAGAGCTAATTGAAGTTTATAAAAAAGAAAACCAACCCATCGTAACTTATTTTGAAGACAAGCCATTTACAACCATTTATTACGGGAATAGTGATTTAATTACTAAAACAAAATACTACCCAATGGCGTTAGTAATTATTATGCTTTTGTTTTTTTCGGTCATATGGTTTTTTTATAGGTCTAATAAAGCAAGTGAACAAAATAAACTATGGGCTGGAATGGCAAAAGACAGTGCGCATCAAATAGGAACGCCTCTTTCTTCACTTGTAGGCTGGACAACAATCTTAAGAGACACAGATGTAGACTCTAGTTATATTGATGAAATGGAGAAGGACATTAATAGACTTAAAATGATTACTGATCGATTCTCAAAAATAGGCTCGATACCTAAATTAGTAGAGGTAGATATAGTAGAGCAAACACAGAAAGCGACAGATTATATTGTAAACAGAACCTCTAAGCTAGTAACATTTGACGTGGACTTACCAGATCAACCTATTGCGGTAAAACTAAATGAACCATTATTTGAATGGGTCATTGAAAACCTAATTAAAAATGGTATTGACGCAATGAAAGGAAAGGGAAACATATCTATTTATCTTAGAGCAGACGTGTACAATATTTTCATTAAAATCAAGGATACTGGTAAAGGAATACCTAAAAGTGAATGGAATCAAATCTTTAAACCAGGTTTTACTACTAAAAAGCGCGGTTGGGGTTTAGGATTATCCTTAGCCCAGCGTATAGTTAAAGACTATCACAATGGAAAAATTAGAGTTTTAGATAGCAAAAAAGATGAAGGAACCACATTTGAAATAACATTGAATAGAGTCCAAAAAACAACTATATTTAAAAGCGATTTATAACATTTAAGAATGACTTGATACTGTATTACCACTTATACATGTAGTAAGAAAAAATCAACTTCGTGGTAAGGTAACGGTGAAAGTAGTTCCTTGACCGTAGACAGTTTCCATATCAATAGAACCTTCAAAATTCTCTACAATCTGCTTCACCATGGCAAGGCCTAGCCCCATACCGCTATTTTTTGTCGTGAATTTAGGCTCAAATATTTTGTTTTCAAAATCAGGATGTATTCCTGTTCCTGTATCAGATACAGTGATATAAATATTTAATGTATCGTGCTTTACAGAAACTTCTATATTATTTTCATGGTTCACATCAGTAGCTTGAATAGCATTCTTAACCAGATTAGTAACTACCCTTATCAATTGTGTTCTATCAAAAACAGCTTTAATTGATTCACAATCTGATGTATACTGAATATTAGACTCATTAAATATATCTAATGCTAGTTGTGTTACCATACAAACATCAGTTTCTTCATTCTTTTGGGCTGGCATAGCTGCATATGTAGAAAATGCACTTGCTATGTTACTCATCACGTCTATTTGCTCAATAAGAGAGTTTGAATATTCATCTAGCTTTTCTTTGTAATTAGGATCAGTAGGATCAAATCTTCTTTGAAAACTTTGTACCGTTAATCGCATAGGAGTTAATGGATTTTTTATCTCATGTGCTACCTGTTTTGCCATTTCACGCCAGGCTTGTTCCCGCTCGCTTGTCGCGAGCTTTACCGCACTTTCCTCTAGTTCTTCTACCATTTTGTTATAAGATTCCACCAAAGTGTTGATCTCTTCTGTGCCTTTATGGTCTACTTCTAGTTTTCTGTTGCGTTTTGAGATATCTAATTCTTTTAAGTTGTCAGAAATACTGCGTATGGATCTGGTGATATATCTAGCTAAGAAATATGCTAACACTAAGGAAATTAGAAACATTAACGTGTATACAAGACTTAGTCGTTTCAAGAATTCCTCTAGCTCATAACTCATGAAGTCATCATTCTCTATATATGGTAGATTGAGAATGGCTATATTTTTAAATTTATTATCTGTGAGATAAGAATAGCTTGATCGATAACTTTGCCCATCTACTTCAAATCTTCTTACAAAACGACCATCATCTGCATTACTTAATTTTTCTAAAATCTCTTTATGAACCTGGCTCTTCATACTATCTGTCTTAAAAACAGTTCTCGAGCTCTTTCTTAATTTACCTTGTAGATCATATATGTTTACTGGCATTCCATGAACTGTGCTTATGCCTGAGATACGTTCTCTAAAGATTAATGGTAAGTTTTCTGTTGAAATTTCATAATCTGTCTCTCTCAATTCGTTTGCAATGTCAGTTTTAATTGCAATCTCTTTACGTAATAATCTTTTTTCATGATAATCCTTTGCTTGTTCTTTGAACTGATAAATAGACATTCCTGCAATAAGAACACTTGCTACAATGGTGAGAACCACCATGGAAAAGAAGATGCGATTTCTAAGACTATTGGTGTAAAGTTTCATTGAGGTAAAAATAGCAATAATTGAGCCAGTTGCTCTAGAAGTGTCTATTTTATCCTAAAGTGATGGGTAGATGTTTCGCTTTCGCGAAAGCGGAATAGTTTTCATTCATGATAAATAAGAACTCCATTGAATTTTGAATAAATTAGCGCAATGAAAATAGATAATCTAGAGCAAGGGTATTATGGTATAGGGATCATGAATGGTAAAACCCCAGAAAACCTAGGCGTGTTATGGCGTACAGCTCAAAATTTAGGAGCTAACTTTATTTTTACAATAGGGAAACGTTATGCAAAGCAAGCTTGTGACACACATAATGCTGTAGGCGCTATTCCTTACTTTCACTATAAAACCTTTGAAGATTTTCAAACTCATTTACCTAAAGGTGCTATGCTTGTAGGAATAGAACTCACTGATGATGCCATTGCACTAGAAGAATTTAAACACCCACGTAATTGTGTTTATTTATTAGGTGCAGAGGATCATGGCTTGCCTAATACAGCTTTAGAAAAATCACAACACATCATAAAATTTAATACTCCTAAAAGTTTAAATGTTGCGGTCGCAGGCAGTATCATCATGTATGATCGTAGTGTTAAAGGAACTAGTATTTATATAGATGGTAAGGCTAGATGACATTGTTGAATAAATAATTAACATAAAAAAGCCGTTAAGAATAATTCCTAACGGCTTTGTTTATGAGATTTGTGAGCTATTACTTAATACCTAAATCTGCTTTTACATCATTTGTAAGATCATAACCATCTGCCATGATGATTCCTGTTCCTGTGGTAGAGTCCAGAACATAATCAAAACCTTTTGCACGAGCAACTTTAAATATAGACTCTCTTACTTGCTTATATAAAGGCTTTAAAAGATCCGTTCTTTTTTGCCCCATTGCTTTTTGAGAATTTTGGTAATATTCTTCTAGCTTTTTTTGACCTTCAGCAAGCTCCGCTAGTACTCTTTCATTTTCTTCTTGAGTTCTGTTAGGCGCAGCTTCTTGTGCTGTTTGATATCTTGCCTTAAGTTCTTTATCCATCGCTGTCAACTTAGTCTCATAAGTTTTTGCTAGGTTTCTCAACTGCTTATCAGCAGCGATTGCACTAGGCATAGATTCTACAAGCTCTTGAGAAGCTACGTGACATACCTTAGTAGGTTGAGCATCTTGTGCAAAGCCCATTTGAGCTCCTGCTATAATAAATGTAAATGCTGCTATTAGGGATTTTACTTGTTTCATTTTATTTTTAATTATAATCAATTTTATTTTTCTTTTTTATTTTAAGCGGCTGCAAATATAGGAAGTTCCTATATCATTCTCCATCTGGATCATTCTTCTTCTCACGTTCAGCTTTTTTGGCTTCTATTTCGGCTTTTCTTTTTTCTCTTGCCGCATCTCTTACTGCCTGAATACTGTCTTTTTTACGTTTACGCTCTGCCATAAGCTTATCTCTACGCTCTTTATAAGCAGCAGCTTTTGCAGCACGAGCAGAGTCTCTCTGTCTTTTTAACTCGTTGCGAGCGGCATCACGCTCTGAGATTGCCTTTTGTATTTCTTCTTTTTTTTCTTCTTTAGCTTGCTCCTTTGCTTCTTTCTCTTCAGCTTCCACAACTGATAAATATGGCTCGTCCTTTTCAGTGGCCTCTTCTTTTTCAGATTGTTGACGTTCTCTAGACTTTTGTTTGCCAGTTCTTCCTATTGCTCTAAGAACTTGATCACTTATATCATGACGCTCAGCACTGTAAAGCATCGCCATTTCTGAACTGTCCACCACATAATCGTACTTTTTCTGACTTCCTATTTTCTGGATTTCATTGAAAACTTGATCTTGAACCGGTTGTATTAATTGTTGCTTTTGCAATAAGAAATCACCTTGCGCTCCAAATCTTTTTTGCTGATAGTCAGAAAGCTCTTGCTGTTTTAAGGCAATATCTTCTTCTTTTTCTTCTATAAGTTCTTTGGTAAGTAAAACTTTCTCATTTTGAAGTGCTGCCTTCATTTGAGAAATTTCATTTGCCATCTGGTCGATCTCTTGCTTCCATTTTTGCATTTTCTGATCGAGCTGTTTAGACGCTTCTTGGTATTCTGGAACACTTTCTAAGATGTATTCCATATCTATGTAAGCCACTCTTATTCCTCTTTGCGCTTTCGCGAAAGCGAAACTTAAAATAGTTACAATACCTAAAATTAAAATCTTATTTTTCATAAGCTTATCATTTATTGAAATAATCATGCCATAATTAAAATTGCTGACCGATTATAAAGTGAACATTCCAGCCACTAGGATCTGTCGTTGCCGCATTAGGTACGGCATCAAATCCATACCCAAAATCTACACCTAACAATCCAAAGGCTGGCATAAATATACGCATTCCTGCTCCAGCAGATCGCTGAACATCAAATGGGTTATAACTTCTAAATCGATCATAAGACCCTGCAGCCTCAGCAAAAGTAAGTACATAAATAGATGCTGCTTGCTCTAATGATATAGGATAACGTAATTCCATAGAGAATTTATTGTATACGGTATCACCATCACCACTAGTAGTAAGTGCGCTGTTATCATATCCACGCATTCTAATAATGTCACGTCCATCTAAGGAAAAAGCACCTAGTCCGTCACCACCTACAAAGAAACGCTCAAAAGGTACTAATCCACGATCATTATTATAGGCTCCTAAGAATCCGAACTCTGTTTTAGTCTGTAGGATTAATTTTTCATAAAGTTGTGTGTACCAAGTTCCTTCAAATTTAATTTTATAGAATTCTAAGAATCTAAAACGTTCTTGATCGATCTTACCAAGATCTGCAACACCATTTGTTTGAAATTCTGGATTATCTTCAATGTTTTCATAGTCTACACCATTCCATAGGGAATATGGTAAAGTCATTTTGGCTGTAAGTGAAAAAGATGATCCATAAGTAGGAAATATAGGGTTAACACCTACATTATTACGACTTAATCCTACCGTATAGGCTAAGTTGTTAGAAAATCCATTTGGGAAATTGAACAGTTGACTTTGAAAATTCTTCAAGTTATAGTGCTGGAAAGAAAGCGCTTGTGAAAATTGAAAATACTGATCAGGCCATTCTAATCTTTTTGCTAGACCTATTGTTCCACCTGTAATAAGAAATCGTTGATTTCTATCTACTTCTCTAAAATTTTGTTGATTCACACGGAATTGCTCACTGTGTGAAAATGAAACATTAAATGACACAGGCTTTTTACCACCTAACCAAGGCTCTGTAAAGTTCAAACTATAAGTTCTGAAAATCGTACTAGCTTGTGCACGTATAGCCAAAGTTTGTCCATCTCCCATAGGTACTGGCTCATAGGCCTCACCATTAAAAATATTACGTAGAGAAAAGTTGTTGAATCGCAGTCCTAGAGTACCTACAAATCCACCACCACCGTAACCACCTTGTAATTCTATCTGGCTGGCACCTGCTTCTACAAGTTCATAATCAACATCTACTGTACCTTCTTCTTGATTTACATTTGTTAATTGTGGATTAATTTTCTGCGCATCAAAAAAGCCTAACTGACCTACTTCACGTATGGAGTTGATAATTTTTTGTCTAGAATATTTTTCGCCAGGTGATGTTCTAATTGCTCTATAAATTACGTGATCATTAGTTCTAGTGTTACCGCTTACAGTGATATTATTAAAATACGCCTCTTTACCTTCTACTATACGTATCTCAAAGTCAATTGTATCATTTTGTACTCGAGTCTCAACTGCGTTTACGTTTGAAAAAAGATAACCGCTATTTTGATATAAATTTGTCAAGTCATCAGAATCTGGATCTTCAGGATTACTTATGCGCTCGTCAAATGCAACACCATTGTAAACATCTCCTTTTTCAATTTTAAAAAGTCTCTTTAACTGCTCATCAGTATAAACGGTATTACCTATAAATTTAATATCACCAAAGTAGTATTTTCTTCCTTCCTCAACATCGATCTTTAAAGCAATGGTCTTATCACTTTCTTTAATAAGAGTGTCAGACAATACTCGTGCATCTCTATAACCGTTTTCCTTATAAATATCTACTACAGATTCTAAGTCTTCTTGAAAATCTTCCTCGACATATTTAGACCTTTTAAAAATGCGAAGAATATTTTTCTTTTTAGTATTAGACATCGCGCCACGTAGCTGCTTGTCCGAGAGTTTTTCATTCCCCTCAAAAGTTATATCTGATATCTTTACTTTTTTACCACGATCAATATCGATTTTCATGTTTACGATATTAGCTCCCGTAGTATCTGGAATTACTCGTGTTTTGACCTTTGCATCTGCATAGAGAAATCCTTTTTTGCGGTACTTATCTTCTATGAAAGATCTTGTAGTTGTTACTAGGTTTTCGGTAGCCTTTCTTCCTTTGGTAAGCTTTAACTCTTCTCGTAAGGTTTTGATTTGTCCTTTACGTAAACCTTCAATAGTAACATTGTTAAGGTTAGGCACTTCAATGATATTGATCTCTAAATTAATGGTGTCTATAATATCGTCATCAGGATCACCTATAATTTCTGTGGCAAAAATCCTGATATCGCTAAATAGCTTGAGATCCCACATTTTTTTAACTACCTGACTTAAACGCTCTCCAGGAACAAATACCTCTTCACCAGTGCGTAAACCAGTGAAGGCAATCACCGTATTTTCATTATACGTTTGACTACCAGTTACGGTAATCTCTCCTATCTTATACTTAGTGGCATCTCCTATTGCTAGATCGCCTTTATTATCTTGAGCTTTAATGGATGTGCTTAATCCTAAACACAATATAAATAGCAGCGCGTTTGCTAACTTTTTTGTCATTCTATAATTGTTCACTTGTTTTACCAAACCTTCTTTCTCTATCTTGATAATTATGTATGGCTTCTATTAGATGTTCTTTTCTAAAGTCTGGCCATAGCACTTCCATAAAATATAATTCGGCATAAGCAATTTGCCATAAAAGAAAATTGCTTATCCTTTGTTCTCCACTTGTACGTATTAACAAATCCACATCTGGCATATAGCTCGTATAAAGATGTTTATTGATTATATCTGTATCAATTTGGTCTATTTCTAGCGAGCCTGCTTTTACTTGACTCGCCACATTTTTAATAACAGTTATTAATTCTTCTCTGGATCCATAACTTAAAGCCAGAGTCAAATCCATGCGACTGTTATTCTTAGTTGCCTCAATTACTTCATTTAATTCTCTTTGAGCTTTTTTAGGTAACAAACTCAAATTACCTACTGCTTTTAAAGAGATATTATTCTCTTTTAAAGTAGATAACTCATTTTTAAGGCTAGAAACTAGAATTTTCATTAAAGTATCTATCTCTAGCTTGGGTCTTTTCCAGTTTTCTGTACTAAAAGCATAGAGTGTTAAATGTTCCACGCCTAATTCAGCACAAGTCTCTACCGTTTGCCTGATCGCTTTTGCTCCCTTTTCATGACCTCGTACTCGCATGAACCCTTGTTTCTTTGCCCATCTACCGTTACCATCCATTATGATAGCAACATGTTTAGGGATATTATTTAGGTCAAGTAGTTCTTTTGCCATATCTAAAAATTACAATAACAAGGCTTTCGCCCGAATGTATAAGTAAGTGTCACACCACTAAACATATACCAATCATTGTTATTAATATTACCAAATCTCAAACTGTCAAAATCCATATCGCCATCTGGATTACTTCCATCTAAATTATCGGTAAAAGTATATCTAGCACCTACCTCTGCGGCGAGAATTAGTTTAGGTGTGATATTTGCCTTTATACCAAATACTATTGGGATCGCAATATCGATTGAATTATCATACTCTTCCAACTCATTTGTGTTATTTAGTGCAAACGAACTGTAACTAAAGCCTGTCAGTCCTGTATAAAGGTATGGTACAAACTGCGGCCTTCCTGAATATAATTCCCATTCCCAAAAGGTATATTCTATACCTAAACTTGCCTCAATTAAGGAGTAATTATATTTTAAACCTCTTAGATCTCTTGAAATATCGTCGCTATCATTATCATCTCCTATCATGTTTGCAGCAATTATGCTAGCTCTAAAATTATGTCTATTGCTACGATTCCATTTAAAAATACCGCCTATTGCCATGTCTCTAAATTGAATGTATTGTGTACTACCTACATCTCCTATTACATTAGAAGTACCTGCAAAGATTCCTACTTCATAGGTTTGCGCTTTCGCGAAAGCGAAACTTATAAAAACTAAAAAAATAAATAATGACCGCATGGAAATTTTAAAACGTGCAAATATAACAATTCTCTTTACCCAGCATGAGGTTTACATGCTCGATTGTAGTATTGAAAACAAGTAAAGGCAGATTTTATTGTTTAATTACGTTTATCTTCTCCCCAAAGAAGTTTTTCTCTTATGGTTTTAATAAAGCTTTGACCTTGAAGCTCTACTAAATCTATCGTGAAATCTGCTTTTTTCAGGGTGAGAATAGTTTCATTAGGGTAAGACGCTATGCGATTATCTAATGAGGCAAGAAATTCATCTTCTCTACCGCTTACTTTTATTTTGATCTCTGTATGATCTGGTATGACAAGCGGTCTAGCATTAAGGTTATGTGGCGCTATAGGCGTAATGACAAATGCTGTAGTATCTGGTGATATTACCGGACCGCCACAACTTAAACTGTAACCTGTAGAACCTGTAGGTGTAGAGATAATTAAACCATCTGCCCAGTAACTGGTTAACAATTCATCATTGAGGCGTGTCTCAATCTGGATCATACTTGTTGTATTCATTCTACTCACCGTAACCTCGTTAAGAGCAAAGTTATGCGGTGAGATATGATGCCCTTCATAAGATGATTTTAGGGTAATAAGACTACGCTTACTTAAAGTATAAGATCCGTTATATAATGCATCTACAGCATCTGTAAGCTTTTCTTTATTTAACGTTGCAAGAAATCCTAGTCTACCAGTATTGATACCTATTACTGGTATATTAACTTTACCTATGTAAGCGACGGCACGTAAAACGGTTCCATCACCTCCTAAGCTTATAAGCAAGTCATAGGATTTATCTAGAGTATTAAAAGAGTCCAATTGCGTGGCAATGTTTTCTTCTTTTAATAATGTATGAAAATTAGATTCTATTAAGGTTTCACAACCTTTTTGATTGAGTAATTGTATGAGCTCTAGGCAAGTACTAACTGTATCGTCGTGTAAATACTGTCCATAAATAGCGATCTTTTTCATTTATATGTTCAAGTATTTATTCAAATAATCAGATCTTTCTTTTAAAGTGTCAAGATATGAATCCTCTTCTGCAGCACTTATGATTTCATAACTGTACCTTCTAAAAGTTTGAAGCACTCCGTTTAAATTTTGAGGACTCAGTTTTAATGTTATCTCTGTCAAATGATCTTTTTGTGCACTTATAAAACATCCATATATTTTGGCGTCGTTAGACTCAACGATTTGAGCGACCTCACTAAAACTATAATCGGTAGTTCCTTTTTGAACAACAACCACAGCACCAGACTCATACATAAATGGTGCATCGTTAAACAACTCCATTATATCTTTAAGCTCATAATAACCTAAATACTTGTTATCATGACTCAAAACCGGCATTATATTACTTTGATGCTGTGCAAATGCTTCTAACACATCTAACCAGTGTGTATTTTCTTTTACAAAAAACGTATTATAAGAGTATTTAACAGCGTCAATTAATTGATCTGACTCAAAGCAATGCGCATCATTTTCTGATAGACAACCTAGATACACATCGTTCTCTACTATAGGTAAATGAGAATAAGTGAGTTGAGAGAAGATTTCTTGAGCTCTAGATATTTGTGAAGAAGTTTCCAAGGGCTCAACATCATTAATAATGAACTGATGAATATTCATGAACGCAATTTTTATTGCAAATTAATCAATTCTTCACTTATGCGTCTGTTGTATTCCTTCGTATTTTTGAAAATAAAAAGATATTATGGCAATTTTAAGTGTAAATGTCAATAAGATAGCTACTTTACGTAATTCTAGAGGCGGCAATGTTCCTAACTTGCTTCAGGTAGCAGTTGATTTAGAGAGATTTGGTGCTCAAGGCATCACCATTCATCCTAGACCAGATGAACGCCATATCAAATATCAAGACGCAAGAGACCTGAAAAAGGTAGTGCAAACAGAACTTAATATTGAAGGCAACCCTATAGAGAGTTTTATCAAACTTGTAGACGAGGTAAAGCCCGCTCAAGTAACATTAGTACCAGATGGTCCAGATGCGCTTACTTCAAATGCAGGTTGGGATACGATAAAGCACAAAGATTTCCTAACGGAAATAGTGAAGCATTTTAAGAGTCAAGGTATACGCACTAGTATATTTGTTGATCCAGTTATAGAAATGATTGAAGGAGCTGCAAAAACAGGTGTAGACCGTATTGAGTTGTATACCGAAGATTTTGCTAGCAATTACAAAAGCGATAAAGAAGCCGCAATACAACCGTATATTCTTGCCGCACAAAAAGCAAATGAACTAGGTTTAGGAATCAATGCAGGACATGACTTATCATTAGAAAATATTGAATACTTTAATAAGCAAATACCTAACTTATTAGAAGTTTCTATAGGACACGCTTTGATTTCAGAAAGCTTGTACCTAGGTTTAGAAAACGTTGTCAATATGTATAAAGCAAAACTAGTGTAATGCTACATTCAATTATTTTAGGAGAAGGACAACCATTTCTTATCCTGCATGGGTTTTTAGGAATGGCAGATAATTGGAAAACACTAGGCCGTAAATGGAGCGACATGGGTTTTCAAGTTCATCTTATTGACCAGCGCAATCATGGGCGCAGTCCACACAGCGATAGTTTTGATTACACCACAATGGCTTTAGACATTAAGGAATACTGCGACGCGCATCAATTGAGTAATATAATACTTCTAGGTCATAGCATGGGAGGAAAAGTTGCGATGCAATTTGCCAGTAAATACAATTCTTATTTAAAAAAACTTATCGTTGCAGATATCGCTCCTAAGGAGTATGCACCGCATCACAGCGATATTATTAATGGTTTACGTAGTATTAATTTTGACCAGGTCACTTCTCGCAATGATGCCGATGAAATGCTTGAAAAAGTGATACCAGATTATGGTACACGTCAATTTCTATTAAAAAGCCTCTATCGCATAGATAAAAACAGGTATGGATGGCGATTCAATTTAGAAGTCCTAGGTAACGCACAAAATCGCGTAGGTATCCATTTAAAGATTGATAATCAGATCACTACTCCTACTCTATTCATAAGAGGTGGTAATTCTGGATATATTTTAGATACTGATTTAATGATTATTGATCACGCTTTCGCGAAAGCGGAATTAAAAACCATTGAAGGTGCAGGACACTGGCTTCATGCAGAGAAACCACAAGAATTTTTAACAATTGTTACGAATTTCATAAAATAACAGTTGTTATGCAAGCATAATAATAACGAAAACGCTTGCGTAATATGAATTAAATATTAAATTTGACGCATATAAACCTAATATATACTTCAAAACCTTGATTATGAACAAAATAAAAGTTTTTGTTGTACTTTGTTTGATTTCTACATTTGCATATGCCGGTGGTTATCGTGTTAGTACACAAAGTAACAAACAATTAGCAATGGGACATACTGGAGTTGCTGTTGTAAATAGTGCAGACATCCTATTCTTTAATCCAGCAGGAATCGTTCATCTAGAAAATAAGTTGAACATAAGCGCTGGTGGATTTGGTGTATTTTCTGATGTAAAGTATCAAAATGAAGATTTCGGAACATTCTCAGAAACAGACAGCCCGACAGGAACACCTGTTTATCTATATGCTACTTATAAAGTAACAGAGGATTTTGCAGTTGGTTTAGGTGTTTACACACCTTATGGTAGTAATGTAACATGGCCTACAGACTGGTCTGGTTCTCACCTAGTAAATGAAATCGATTTAAGTGCCATTTTTATACAGCCTACCTTATCGTATCAACTATTTGATAGCGTAAGTATAGGAGGTGGACCTATCCTTGCTATAGGAGGAGTTTCATTTAATAGAAACGCTAGTAGAACTCTAACTGATGAAGAAGGAAATCGTTCTAACATAGGAATTGAAGATTCTGGTGTTACAGCATGGGGATGGAGTGCAGGAATAATGTTTACTCCTACAGATAAGTTCTCATTAGGTTTTAACTATCGTTCACTAATCGATATAGAAAGTACTGAAGGAACGGCAACTTTCTCTAATTTTCCTAACAGCTCACTTACACCATCTAACGGCCAGACAGGTTTCACAGCAACTTTACCACTTCCTGCTGAGCTAACTTTAGGTATAAGCTATAAGTTACTTAATGATAAACTACTTCTAGCTTTTGATTACAACAGAGCTCTTTGGAGTGAGTATAACAGTCTTGATTTAGAATTTAGTAACGGAGTTACATCAATAAACCCTAGAAATTATAAAGACGCTTCTACATACAGATTTGGTGCTCAATATGCAGCAACTGATAAATTAACGGTTAGAGCTGGTTACTATTTTGATGAGTCTCCTGTACAGTCAGGATATTTTGCACCAGAAACACCTCGTAATGATTCTGATGGTTATACATTTGGATTATCATATTTAGTGTCACCTAAACTATCTATTGACGGATCTCTACTTTTCTTACAATTTAAAGAAGTAACAGAATCTTATGACTTTTACTTTGACACAGGTTCTCCTGTAGCTGCACCTTTTGAAGGGTCGTACAAGTCTTCAGCATTTATCGCTGGATTAGGTTTAACTTATAGCATGTAAAAAATAAAAAGATGAAAAAATTTAATATAAAATTAATAGCTCTCTTTCTAGCAAGTGTTGCTGTAGTGAGTTGTGATGAGGAGTTCGAAAATTCAATTGAAGATGGTGGTGTTTACACTTCTGGCGAGGCAGATTTTACCAAGTATGTAACTGTAGGGAACTCATTAACTGCAGGTTATGCAGATGGCGCTCTATATTTAGATGGACAATTAAATTCATATCCTAATATTATAGCAGGTCAAATGCAGCTTGCTGGTGGCGGTGAATTTAATCAACCATTAGTTAATGATAATGCTGGTGGATTACTTGCCGCGGGCGTTCAAATTCTACCTAATAAGTTTGTACTTGCTTCAGACGGTATGGGAAATGCTGCTGGTCCGGCTGTATACACTGGCGCAGCACCAACTACTGATATTACAAATAAAGTTACTGGCCCTTTAAACAACTTTGGAGTTCCTGGTGCAAGAGTATTTCATCTTGCCGCTCCTAATTATGGCTCTCTAGCTGGTGTGGCAGTTAACACAGCAAATCCTTACTACGCTCGTTTCTCTAGTTCAGAATCTTCAACAGTAATAGGTGATGCAGCGGCAGCAAACGGTTCATTTTTCACTCTTTGGATAGGAAATAATGACATTTTAGGATATGCTACTAGTGGTGGCGTAGGTGTAGATAATAATGAAACTGGTAATACAAATGTTGCAGCACAAGGTAACAACAGTATAACTAACAACCTTGTTTTTGCTGGAGTATATCAACAATTAGTTGCTGCTCTTACCGCAAATGGTGCTAAAGGTGCATTAGTAAACATTCCTGATGTAACTTCAATTCCATTTTTCACAACTGTTCCTTTTGCTCCATTAAGTCCTGCAAACCCTTCTTTTGGACCACAAATTCCAGCATTAAATGCTCAATTTACTCCATTAAATCAAGCTTTTGCATTCTTAGGTGTGCCAGAAAGATCAATTAGTTTTTCAAGTACCGGCGCAAGTGCTGTAGTGATTAAAGATGAGTCTTTACCAGATTTATCTGCACAATTGACTCAAGTTTTAATCGGTGGTGGATTAGATCCAGCAACAGCAGGTTTATTTGGACAACAATTCGGTCAAGCAAGACAGGCTAATGCTAACGATTTATTAACTTTTACAAGTCAGACAGTTATAGGCGAACTTAATGCCACTCGTTTTGCTCAATTAACAGGTGCAGGACTAGATCCAGTTACAGCAGGACAACTTTCTGTAAATGGTGTGACGTTCCCACTAGAAGATCAATGGGTTCTTACTCCAGATGAGCAAAACAGAATTAGTGCCGCTCAAACAGCTTACAATACTACAATAGAAGCTCTTGCTGTAGCAAATGATCTTGCTTTTGTAGATGCACGTAGTGCTCTTGCAGAAGTGGCAACTACTGGCGTACCATTTAATGGCGGTGTATTAACATCTACTTATGCTACAGGCGGTGGTTTTTCTCTTGATGGTGTTCACCCTACAGCTAGAGGTTATGCCTTTACTGCAAATGTGATCATTGAAGCTATTAATGAAAAATATGGCTCTACCTTACCTACGGTAAACATAGGAGCTTATTCTACGATTCAATTGAGCGATCAAGTTCAATAATTTATAAATTATATCAATATTAAATCTGCTGTAGATAACTCTATAGCAGATTTTTTTATTTTTACATAAAATCACTACAATGAAATTTATTATCAAATTATTGATTACAGCAGCACTCGTGATGGGGCTTTCAGAGATATTACCTGGTATTGAAACATCTAATTACGTAAATGCTATACTTGTAGCCCTTTCTCTATCCATACTAAATTTTATTGTTAGACCTATATTAGTAGTATTAACCTTCCCTATCACTATCGTGACACTAGGCTTATTTCTACTTGTTATCAATGTTATTATTTTATACATGGCAGACTGGCTTGTATCAGGATTTGACGTAAACAGTTTTTTCTGGGCCTTAGTATTCTCATTATTACTAGCTTTTGCAAGATCGATACTTTTCAAGATGTTAGATAAAGAAGAGCAATAAGATAAGTTACATGATTACAAAGCAGTTGATAAGGAATTGTAATCCTATTTAGATTAACAATTCTATTCCTTCATACACTTAAAAAGGAACGACTTTTAATCGCTTTGATAGCAAGCAAATAAAGCCTAATTTTGCAAGCCAATTTTAAAAGTAATTAAAAGTCTTTCAATGAACATTAAACGTACTGACATTGACGCGCTTAACGCGACTCTTACACTTGAAATCGCAAAAGATGATTATCAAGAGAAAGTAGATAAAATCTTAGCAGACTACCGCAAGACAGCAAATATTCCAGGTTTTAGAAAAGGACACGTTCCTGCAAGTCTTATTCGTAAAAAATACCGTACTCCAGTATTAGTTGAAGAAATCAACAAAATGATTCAGGAAAAGCTGAATTCTTACATTACTGAAGAGAATTTGAATCTTTTAGGAAATCCACTGCCTAAAGAACAAGAAGAAATAGACTGGGAAAAAGATGATTTTACTTTTGAATTTGAAATAGGTCTTGCACCTGATTTTGAAGTTGATGTAAAAGGTAAAAAAGCCATAACTCAATACGAGATCAAAACAGACGATAAAACCATTAACGATCAAATAGACCGCATACGTGAGAATTACGGTAAATTGATTGCAAAAAATGAAGTTGCAGAAGGTGATGAAGTTACTGGTGTTTTCAGAAATGATGAGGAAGAAATCAACACAGATGCAACGTTTTCAACTTCTAAAGTTAAAGGTAAATCTAACCTGAAGAAGTTTATAGGCTCAAAAGTAGGTGACACTTTAGAACTTAAAACTAAAGGCCTTTTTAATGAAGATTATGATCTTGCTAGCCACCTTAAAATAGAGCACAATAAAGCCAAGGATCTTAACGTACCAGTTCAGTTTGAAATTACTGAAGTAAATGAACGTGAAAAAGCAGAGCTTAATCAAGAATTTTATGATAAGTTATTTGGACCAGGAGTGGTAAATAGTGAAGAAGAACTTAAAGAAAAGTTGCGTGAAGATGCTGGAAAGCAATTTGCACAGCAAACAGATCAAAAACTTTTAACCGATGTTACAGAATCACTTATTGAGAATACAAAATTTGATCTACCTGCAGATTTTCTGAAACGATGGATCGCAAATAATGGTGAAAAGCAATTAACTGAAGAAGAAGCTGCTGCAGAGTATGAGCGCTCAGAAAAAGGGTTGCGTTACCAGTTGATAGAATCTAATATCGTTAAGAATAATGAAGACCTTCAACTTAAATTTGAAGACCTTCAAGACTATTCTCGCACCATGATCAAAGCTCAGATGGCGCAGTACGGTCATACTGATGCTACTGATGAAGAGGTAGATCAAGTAGTAGCTCGCATTATGAGCAATCAAGAAGAAGTAAAACGTATGAGCGAGCAACTTCAAAATGAAAAAATGTTGAAGTTCTTTAAAGAGAACACAAAGCTTAAAAAGAAAGAATTAACATATGAAGAGTTTATTAAGGAAGCTTATAACGCATAATTAATAACCTTCATTCACACGATTGTAACCTGTAGTTTAATTATAATCGTAGAATATTATATTGAAACTACCTCGAGTAGTTTTAAACTTTCTTCCCTTTGTAAAGGAATAAGTATAGGCTATCTTTAGGCGTTGACTTTTTTACCAATTAGTTAACGCCTTTTTAGATCAATAAAAAGTAATATTACCAAATGGATATAGCTAAAGAATTTGAAAAATTTGCCGTAAAAGATCAAGGAGTAAACTCCATGTATTACGATAAAATAATGGGTAGCATGTACCCAACTAACTTGACTCCTAACATTATAGAAGAACGTCAGATGAATGTTCTTGCCATGGATGTTTTCTCTCGTCTTATGATGGATCGCATCATATTTATGGGAACCGGAGTAAACGATCAAGTCGCAAACATTATACAAGCACAATTGCTCTTCCTAGAAAGTGCAGACGCAAATAAAGACATCCAGATTTATATCAACTCTCCAGGTGGTAGCGTTTATGCAGGATTAGGAATTTATGACACAATGCAATTTATAAAGCCAGACGTAGCAACTATTTGTACTGGTATGGCTGCAAGTATGGGCGCTGTTTTACTATGCGCTGGAGCAGATGGTAAACGTAGTGCATTACCTCACAGTCGCGTCATGATACATCAAGTTTCTAGTGGTGCACAAGGACAGGCTAGCGATATAGAGATAACTGCTCGTGAGGTCGTTAAACTTAGAGAAGAATTATACACCATTATTGCAAAGCATTCTAAACAAACTTACGATAAAGTTTATGCAGACTCTGATAGAGATTACTGGATGAAAGCAGATGAGGCTAAGGAGTATGGTATGATTGATGAAGTTCTAAGAAGAGATTAATTACGTATTTGCATTAGTAGTTATTCCGCTTTCGCGAAAGCGGAACCACAACCATCCAATGCGACATATACTGTCTTATTAAAGGGCAACCTACTTTTAACGATGTTTGAAAAAACATCAATACAAAAATATGAGTAAAGAACAACTAGAATGTAGCTTTTGTGGACGCAATAAAGCAGAGACTAACTTGCTTATTGCTGGACTAGACGCACATATTTGTGATCGTTGTATAGAGCAAGCACACGGCATCGTACTTGAAGACACAAATGTTGATAAAGCTGGAGTATCAAAAGAAGAACTGGACCTAAAAAAGCCTAAGGCAATCAAAGCGTTTCTTGATGAATATATAATAGGTCAGGATTTTACTAAAAAAGTGATGTCTGTCGCCGTTTACAATCATTATAAAAGATTGTTACAACAAGATACAGATGATAATGTTGAGATTCAAAAATCTAACATTATGATGGTAGGGCAAACAGGAACGGGAAAAACACTTATCGCAAAAACCATTGCGAAAATGTTAAACGTACCGCTTGCTATAGTAGACGCTACTGTACTTACTGAGGCTGGCTATGTAGGAGAAGATGTAGAAAGTATTCTTACTAGATTATTGCAAGCTGCAGACTATAATCTAGAAAAAGCACAAACTGGAATCGTTTTCATAGACGAGATTGATAAAATCGCTCGTAAAAGCGATAATCCATCAATTACACGAGATGTTTCTGGTGAAGGTGTGCAACAAGGTCTACTTAAATTACTAGAAGGAACGGTTGTAAATGTACCACCTAAAGGTGGCCGTAAGCATCCTGATCAGAAATTTATTGAAGTAAATACAGAGAATATCTTATTTATAGCTGGTGGAGCCTTTGACGGTATTGAAAAAGTAATACGCAAGCGATTAAACATGCAAGCTGTAGGTTTCAGTGCTAGTATGTCTAACGATGGTGTTGCTCAAAAAGATAATTTACTACAGTATATTATTCCTAAAGACGTAAAAGACTTCGGGATGATTCCAGAAATCATAGGACGTTTACCAGTCTTAACCTATATGAATCCTCTTGATGCAGGCACTCTAAGAGCCATACTTACAGAACCTAAAAATGCCATTATTAAACAATATCAAAAATTGTTTAATATGGATGAGATAGAGTTCTCTATTACGGACGAGGCACTTACTTACATCGTAGAAAAAGCTATTGAGTACAAACTAGGAGCTCGTGGTTTACGCTCGTTATGTGAAGCAATTTTAACTGATGCGATGTTTGACATGCCAGGTGGAAATAACAAAGAACTAGTCGTTACTGCAGAGTATGCCGCTTCAAAATTAAATAAGAGCGCCATTCAAAAGTTGAAGGCCGTGAGTTAATAAGATTAGTTCATAATAATTATTTGATCCCTATTGAAGCTTTAATAGGGATTTTTTGCATCTATAAATTAACCTTCATTTTTAATTTAGTTAAGTTAAATAAGAAAGTTAGCTCAATACATTCATATAATGCACATCAATTAATATATCAAATTAAAACAATCATCTTAAATTGCAACAGTTAAATCAACAGATGAAAAAGAACTTAGTATATATAACTTTAGCTTTATGTATTGCATTGACCTTAATACAATGTGCCAAAAGAGGTTCACCTACTGGTGGTCCTGTAGATGAAGAGCCGCCAGTAATTTTGAGGATATTTCCAGATAATTATACTAGAAATTTTAAGAAACAGGTCATAGAAATCGAGTTTGACGAGTTCGTAAAATTAAATGACTTGCAAAAACAACTGGTCATATCGCCGCCTTTAAAGTCGCGCCCTATAATTTCTCCTCAAGGAAGTCCATCTAAAAAGATTACTATAGAAATTACAGACACTTTACAAGATAACACTACATATGTGCTCAACTTTGGTGAAAGTATTGTAGATAATAATGAATCAAATCCATACCCATTTTTCAAGTATGTTTTTAGTACTGGTGAAGTGATCGATTCATTAACCTTAAAAGGGAAAGTGACCGATGCTTTAAATTATGAAACAGATGAT
>CAZBCH010000304.1:0-5513 GCA_964490235.1 uncultured Flavobacteriaceae bacterium
GTACAAATAAAATACATGGATTACGCAGAAAATATATTAGGTACTATAGGAAACACACCACTTGTAAAAATGAACAAGTTAGTAGAAGATATTCCGGCATTAGTACTTGCAAAATATGAAACTTTTAACCCAGGGAATTCAGTTAAGGATCGTATGGGCCTTAAAATGATTGAAGATGCAGAGGCTGATGGACGCCTTAAACCAGGTGGAACAATTATAGAAGGAACTAGTGGTAACACAGGAATGGGGCTTGCTCTAGCTGCTATTATGAAAGGGTACAAATTGATTTGTGTTTTAAGTGATAAGCAGTCCAATGAGAAAATGGATATCCTTAGAGCTGTAGGCGCTGAGGTTCACGTATGCCCTACAGATGTTGCACCAGATGATCCACAATCCTATTATTCTACTAGTAAAAGGCTAAGTGAAGAGATACCTAATTCTTGGTACGTAAACCAGTATGATAATCCGTCTAATTGTAAAGCACATTATGAAAGTACAGGTCCAGAAATCTGGAAACAAACTGATGGAAAAATAACTCACTTTGTTGTAGGAGTGGGAACTGGTGGAACTATATCTGGCGTAGGAACTTATTTAAAATTGCAAAATCCAAACATTAAAATATGGGGAATTGACACGTACGGATCGGTTTTCAAAAAATACCACGAGACAGGTATTTTTGATGAGAATGAGATCCATTCTTATGTTACTGAAGGTATAGGTGAAGATATTTTACCATTAAATGTACGTTTTGAGGTTATCGATGGATTTACTAAGGTGACCGATAAGGACGCTGCGGTTTATACAAGAAGGCTTGCAAAAGAAGAAGGAATGTTTCTAGGGAATAGTGCAGGAGCTGCTATAAAAGGGTTGAGACAGATTCATGAGCAAGTAGGATTTACAAAAGACGACGTAGTAGTAATTCTATACCACGATCATGGAAGCCGTTATGTAGGTAAGTTTTATAATGATAACTGGATGAAAGAAATGGGATGGCTAAAAGAAGATGGTACGTATCATCCAGATGATAAGTAAATCGTGAAAATGAAAAATCATAACACGATTTAATTAGTATTTCAAGCAATATAGCACTACAATTAGTTGATTAAAACACCTCAAAGGCAATTTGTTTTTGAGGTGTTTTTCATTTCAAACATTTTGTTCCTTAAAAACATATGTTTATAAGTAAAAGTGATTTTTTTGTATCCCTAAGGGCAGTATTAATTCTGCCCTTAGGGAAATAAGCTAGTTTCTATTGTAGAATACTTCCAAATATCTCGTGTAAATTATTTGAAATATTTACTATATTTCATTCATGCAAGAAGATTTTATTCATTACCTCTGGAAATTTAAACAATTAAGTGGTAAGGAACTTTTTACAACTGATGGAAAAGAAATCCAGATCAAGTCTCTAGGAATACACAATCTTTTCTCTGGACCTGATTTCTTTAATGGACGTTTAGAAATAGATAATCAGGATTGGGCAGGCAATATAGAAATGCATGTAAAAGCTAGCGACTGGTACCTGCATGGTCATGATGATGATCCTGCATATGATAATGTTATTCTTCATGTAGTCTGGACACACGATGCCGAAATCACACGCAGAGATAACGTGAATATTCCTGTTCTAGAAGTTTCAAAGTATGTAGATGAAAATCTAGTGCAATCCTATCGCAAGTTATTTGCTGTTAAAAATAATCAATTCATTAATTGTGAAAATCAGTTTTCTAGTGTAGATGATTTTAAAAGAGATCAATGGTTAGAAAAGCTTTTCTTTGAGAGATTAGAATACAAATCAGATCGTATTAAGCATATTCTTGAGCAAAATAATAACGATTGGGAAGCTACTTTTTTTCAGTTGCTGGCTAGAAGTTTTGGTACAAAAACAAATGCAGATGCTTTTGAACAGCTAGCTAGTAGCATGGATCAAACTGTGGTGCGTAAACTGGCAAAAGATGCCTTTCAGCTGGAGTCTGTTTTATTAGGTCAATGTGGATTGCTCAATGATGAAAAAGAAGATTCTTATTTTAAAGATTTGGTAAATGAGTTCGCTTTCGCGAAAGCGAAACATAACCTACAACCTTCTCTTACACCTATGAAGTTTTTTAGATTGCGACCAGCTAATTATCCTACTATAAGACTTTCACAATTATCGAGATTGTATCAAATGAATCCTATGCTTTTTGGGGAGGTTTTACTGGCTACAAGTAGAAAAGAAATCCTCAGGCTGTTTGACGTAAAAGCTGCCAAATATTGGGATACGCATCATGTGTTTGATAAAAAAACGGAAGAAAGGGAGAAAATACTTACTGCCGATTTTATAGATTTATTAATCATCAATTGCATTGTGCCTGTTAAATTCATGCATGCGCAATTTATAGGTAAGGATAAGACTGAAGAATTAATAGAACTTATGTATGAATTAAAACCTGAAAAGAATACAGTAGTTTCTGGTTTCAAAAAACTCTTCAAAGTCGAGAATGCGCTTCAAACTCAATCATTATTACAATTAAAACCTAATTATTGTGATATGAATCGTTGCTTGAATTGTGATGTTGGCGTTGCTCTTTTGCGTAATTAATATCTAAGTTTTAAACTATTGATCAAGTCCTGTTATTTTTGTGAGCTTTGGCTTAAATTTACATTATGGGAATAGTAACATATTTGCGCACACTTATGGAGAAATACGGTTTTTACGTATCTACTCGTGTTGCCGAAAAATTAGGTATGAAAGCCAGAAATGTAAGGTTGACTTTCATCTATTTTACATTTGCCACTTTGGGTGCAGGCTTTGCTGTTTATTTAATTATGGCTTTTTGGCTTAAAATCAAGGACTTGATTTATACTAAACGCAGTAGCGTTTTTGATCTTTAAATACACTTTGTGCGTAGTAAACTTAAAATAGCATTTTCTTTATTGTTTGTAATGCTTCTTATAGGAGTATTAGGTTTTAAATGGACAATGGATTTATCCTGGGTAGATTCATTATATATGACCGTAATAACGATTACTACAGTAGGTTATAGAGAAATAGGAGATCCATCTCCAGAAGCAAAGCTATTTACGGTTTTTTTTATCTTAATAAGTGTTATAGTGGTAGGTTATGCAGTGTCTGCCATTACTGAGTATTTGTTATCTCGTAATAGCCTAGAAGATTTAAGGAAAAAGAGAAAAATTAAACATTTAGAGTCTATGGAAAATCATATTATCGTTTGTGGATATGGTCGTAATGGTAAACAAGCCGTTCAAAAACTACAAGATTATAAAAGAGATTTTATTATCATAGAAAAAGATCAACAAGTAATAGATGATGCACCGCTTGAAGCAGAGAATTTTTATCGCGGAAATGCAAATGAAGATGATGTATTGATAAGTGCAGGTATAGAAAGAGCATCTACATTAATCACTGCTTTACCAGAAGATGCAGATAACTTGTTTATTGTTCTAAGTGCTAGACAGTTAAATAAAGATTTAAAAATTATATCAAGGGCAAGTGAAGAGAATTCTTATAAGAAATTAAAACTTGCCGGCGCAGATAATGTCATACTTCCAGATACAATAGGAGGGCAACATATGGCATCGTTAATCGTAAGTCCAGACTTAATTGAGTTTTGGGATAATCTAAGCTATGGTGGCAATGAAGGTGTAAATCTGGAGCAAATATCATTTGAACAAATGTTTGATGAAGAAAGAGACTGTACCATCATCAATTTAAATTTAAGAAAAGAAACTGGATGTACGATTATCGGTTATAAGGCGCCAGACGGTAACTATACTGTAAATCCAGATCCTACCTTACCTCTAGTGCCTGGTTCTAAGATAATTGTTGTAGGAAACTCAAAACAAATAGCCAAACTTCAAAAAGTCTACAGAATTAACAATGAGATAACATAGTACTCCTAAAACTTTCAAAAGGCAAGATTTTTGTGCATCTTGCTGCTTCAATTTGCATCATTAAAAATAAAAATGAAAAAAATCGTTCTCTTAATTGCCTTTTTATGCTCGGCAATGTTTTCTCAAGCTCAAGATTTAAAACTAGAAGCAACTACAAGTAATCCGTCAACTGAGATTAATGATGGTGTTATAGAAGTTACTGTTCTTAACGGTACTCCACCTTATACCTATAAATGGTCTAATCAATCCACTTCTCTTAAATCAAATAAGACTACTGGTGTTACAGAAGGTATAGAATATACTGTGTTAGTTACTGATAGCACGGGCAAAACCGCTACTGGTGTATATGAAGTAGAGTCAGAACATATTACTGAAATTTTAAATGGAGGAGCAGTTCCAGCTGTAGCTGCAATGGGTAATGTTTTATTTTGGGATCCTTTTAGTGCTTTAGGGATTTATGATCCTGTTGTATATGCTGAAGGAAAGAATATCTCTATTCCAGATTGGGAAGCAGGAGATTTAAATAAATACACGCTTAAGAAATGGTTAAAGCCAGATGGATCCTCTGTTAAAAAGGGAGAACCTATAGCCATAATAGGCATTGAAGGAAAGAGCGATGTAACAGTAATGGCTCCATCTAGCGGTGTTTTTACCTACTTAGAAAGTAGAGGTAAAGCATTAAATGAAGGAGACGTTATATATAATGGTGAGAATAGCGGTGATGTGGTTGAAACAGGTGCTCATTTATTTTCTAGAATTGAGTATAGTGAGAAAACTCCATTACTTCATCCTAATGGAGATGTTCAAACTAAGGGAATTCCTTTTATTGTGGTATGGCTTGTATTAGGTGCCTTATTCTTTACTATACGTATGGGCTTTATAAACTTTAGAGGGTTTAAACATTCTATTGATTTGGCCAAAGGTAAGTATGATGACCCAACGGCCCCTGGTCAGGTAACTCACTTTCAGGCCTTGGCCACAGCTGTGTCAGGTACAGTAGGTTTAGGAAATATAGCAAGTGTTGCCGTAGCAATCTCGCTAGGTGGTGCTGGCGCTACTTTTTGGATGATATTAGCTGGTTTGTTAGGTATGTCATCTAAATTTGTTGAATGTACATTAGGAGTTAAGTACCGTTTCATTGCAGATGATGGATCAGTGTATGGTGGACCTATGAACTATTTACGTTATGGTTTAGAAAAACAAAATAAAAAAGGTCTAGGTAAAGTATTAGCTGTAATGTTTGCAATATTAGCTATTGGTGCCTCGTTTGGTGGCGGTAACATGTTCCAGTCTAATCAAGCATTTGCCGGCTTAGTAACTCAATTTAAATTTTTAGAAGGTTATGGTTTCTGGTTTGGTGTAGTGACTGCTGTACTGGTAGGATTTGTAATTATAGGTGGTATTAAAAGTATTGCCAAAGTAACGGAGAAAGTAGTACCATTCATGGCCAGCGTTTATGTTATAGCAGCTTTGGCAGTAATTGTTATTAACATTGAAAATATAGGACCTGCATTTAGTGCTATTATAGATGGTGCTTTTAGTCCATCAGCAATTAAAGGTGGAATCATCGGTGTGCTTATAGTAGGTTTCCAGAGAGCGGCATTTTCTAATGAAGCTGG
>CAZBCH010000305.1:0-5496 GCA_964490235.1 uncultured Flavobacteriaceae bacterium
TCTTCAAAAAACCATGTGGTATGTCCTAAATGCCACTTAGGTGGTGAGACGTCTACAATGGGTTGCACTACATAATCTTCTATTTGCAGTGGCTTACAGATTTTTTCTGAATCTGCGCGAGTTTGAGAAAAGAGATCAAGAAGATTTTTTGTGGTCATCATTTTCTCAAAGTTATGATCTTTTTATGTATTTCGCTTTCGCGAAAGCGTTAATCTACTATTAAAAAGATTTTTAAAGAATTGAATTGAAATATCTAGAGAATATAGATGACGCTATAATAAGATAATTGATCTTTAAAGTTAAGGGGAATGCGATATTCTAAGAGAATAACATAAGTACTAAAAAGTGCAAATACAACATGTTATTCAACTCGTAAAATACTATGAATAGGTATAGTAATCCCTTTTTTAAGAATGATGGCTCGCTGTGTGAGTCCCCATATTGTGGTATGAATCATCAATAAATTATCTAGTGAATCTTTAAATGTTATCATGACTTTACTTTTATAGAGATTTCCTAATTGCATACCTCTAAATAAATCTAGCCTGCGCATTTTACGCTCCATTTTGTTTTTAAGCACTTCTTGCTTATCAAATTTTATGAGGTAAAGAAGTTCTTTTTCGGTCTTGTAAGGGTTTGAATTAGCGTTCATAATTGAGGGATTTATGAAGATTTCTATAACAGAATTATCAAAATAGTATAGATGAAAAGCTATATTAATAAAACACAGAAATATGTAAATTATTGTAAAATGAACAATCTTATTTATTGATATAGGTCTATAAGACAATGGATTACTTACTCCTTTTTTTCATAATTATATGATAAATTGCTAAGCTTATAGTAAGAATCAAAGATAAATTTGCTAGGATGTTCCAGAAATTGTCATATCCATCATTTTTGATTGGTATATTTTTATAAGATATAGACGGACCTAGCATTTTTTTGTAAAAAGGATAAACTTTATATAATTGACCACGCGGAACTATTACTGCTGATGTATCATAAACTTTGCGGTGAAACAATTCTCGATTTAAGTCATATCTTATTTCAACTAAAAAAGAGTCAATAGAATCATGATGATCCCAGCTTAAAAGGGCGGTCTTTTGATCTATGATGTCTAATGCTAAATGCTCTAATTGTATATTGTACCGTAAAGGGTACTTTGTTGTGTCAATAATTTTCCAAGGAAGGAAATAACTATTCCTAATAGAATCTATTTTTTTAAACCCATAAGTAGGTTTGACACTATCAGTCCTATGGTCTTGAGAGCATAAAAATTTTGAGCAGATTAAAATGAAGAAACAGCAAAAGATTCTTTTTAATCCCATTTATTTCTACGATCTCTATTAAGATAAGGTTCTGGTTGTTTTGGTTTTGTTAGATAGCGAACTAACCAAATGGTAAAAACGGTCACAAAAGCAAATAAAAATAGCACACCTATAAGGATTACGACCTTTGGAGTTATGCGATTTGCCCTTGCATTTTCATATTCTTTTTGCGCAGCCTCTTGTCGTTCTAGTGCTGCAGCAGCATTTTCTTTTCTCTGGTTAAGTTCTGATTGCTTTTCTAGAAATGTGTAATAACTCTTTGAGGAAATCGGTTCAAAATTACGCACTGCGGCATCTTTATAATTAATTGATAGCGGCTCACCTTTTTGTTTTTTAAACAATGGATAAATAGTAAAATCACCTTCCTTTGGAAACTCTGCAATATTTGTATAATGTTTTTGTCTGTATATAAGTTCGTTATTAGTAGGATCATGCATTTCAATGAGATGAAATGTGATATTACGCTGGTTCTTCCATTCTAGAATAACCTTTCCTTCATTATGAGAATCTGTTATAGTCAGGTCGTACAAGAACAAAGCTCTTGTGGTTTTATATGTTGTCGTATCTATAAGTCGGTAATTTTTAAAGATGTCTTCTTGTGAGAAAACAGAACTTACGCTCAACAATAAAATGATAATAGATAATCTCATAGAAAATTTTAAACGGCTACTACACCTTTAATAGCGGGATGTGGATTGTAATTTTCTAGGGTAAAATCTTCATACTTAAATGCAAAAATATCCTTGATTTCAGGGTTTATTTTCATGGTAGGTAAATCCCTAGGTGTTCTAGTGAGTTGTAATTCTACTTGTTCTCTCAAGTTATTGTAGATGTGTACGTCCCCAAAACTGTGAATAAAATCACCATACTCAAGGTCGCAAACTTGTGCAACCATCATTGTAAGTAGCGCATAGCTTGCTATGTTAAAGGGAACTCCTAGGAAAACATCGGCACTGCGTTGATAAAGCTGACAGCTTAGTTTATTGTTTGCAACATAAAACTGAAAGAATGCATGGCATGGAGGTAGAGCAGCTTTGCCATTAGCAACATTATCAGCAAAGCTTATACTTGTGTCTGGCATCACGCTAGGATTCCATGCGGTAACCATCATGCGGCGGCTGTTAGGATTTGTTTTAAGAGTGTCGATCACATTTTTTATTTGATCAATTCCTTTACTATCCCAGTTGCGCCACTGGTGTCCATAAACTGGACCTAAATCTCCATTCTCATCTGCCCATTCATTCCAGATGCGCACATTATTATCTTTTAAATACTTAATGTTTGTATCTCCAGAGAGCAGCCATAACAGTTCATGAATTATAGATTTAAGATGTACCTTTTTGGTGGTGACTAATGGGAATCCTTTTGCAAGATCAAAACGCATTTGATGGCCAAAAAGACTACGTGTACCTGTTCCAGTGCGATCTCCTTTGTCTACACCATTGTCTAAAATATTTTGAAGTAAATCTTGATACTGTTTCATGTTTTAAAGCTGTTTCTGAAGTTTCGCTTTCGCGAAAGCGAAATAACAAATAGGAGTATATACACTAATCTATATACTTGATTAAAAGCTGTAGCAAAATAGCTAAAAACTTATCGTAAAGGGAAAATAAAAATGAGGAAAATATGAACTTTTATTAACCAGTTCTTAGATTAGACGCGTTTTTAGTAAAAGACTCAGCCCATGCGACAGCGCTTTCTAAATTATTAAAATAACCGAATGAGCCGTTATATAAGGACTGTTCTGATGCTGCTTGAATTCTTTGTTCATGGGTAGTGCCTACAATTGCAATACCTACCATCGTTTTTGTATTTACAAGTTTGTATACTGATGGATCTACTTGATGGCCGAATTCACGATTTGATATAAACACAATTTTTTCTTTACCATAGCAATCATTTATATCAGTAAGTATGCGCATAGCAATCTCACTATCTACGGTAACACCAGGATTTAACTTACCTATGACATAATTGTTATAGCAATACATGCTTCCAAAGGGATAATTAAATTCTTTATTGTAATCTATAGGTTCCACTAAGCTTTTCTTTGTATAAAATGTTTAAATAAAATTAAGACAATTTTTTAACAAAACATTAAAATTTTACATTTTTTAGCCAAAAAGCATTCCTGCGATGGTAGCAGTAAGCAAAGCAGCGCAGGTTCCTCCTATTAGTGCTTTTATACCAAATGCAGCTAGCGTCTTGCGTTGACCAGGTGCAAGGACTCCTATTCCACCTATTTGAATTCCTATAGAGGCAAAGTTTGCAAAACCACATAAAGCGTAGGTTGCAATGATAATTGATTTTGGGTGTGCTATTTTACCAGCTTCTTTTAAATCTTTTAATGAGCCGTATGCGATAAATTCATTAAGAATTGTTTTCTCTCCTAGCAGTTGCCCTACTAAGACAATATCATCTGCATGGACGCCTATGATCCATGCGATAGGGGCAAATAAATTACCAAGTATATACTGCATGGAAAAACCATCATACCTTCCATTGCTAGAAGATTCGATTACTGTATTAAGGCCTGTATATTCTCCTATTAAATCCTTGAGACCAAAATTTACAACTGCTATGAGTGCGGTAAATACTAATAGCATTGCGCCTACATTAACGGCTAGTTTTAGTCCGTCTGTGGTACCTCGTGAGATGGCATCTAGAATGTTAGAACCTATTTTGTCTTTAGAAACTTTAAGAGATCGATCAATTTTTGTTTTATCCTCTTCAGGAAATAGCATTTTGGCAATTACGATTGCTGCTGGAGCACTCATAATAGAAGCGGTGAGTAAATGTTTTGTAAAGAGAATTTGCTGCGCTTCACTTTCGCCACCTAAAAACCCTATAAATGCAGCTAGAACTCCACCAGCGATAGTTGCCATTCCACCTACCATAAGACATAAAATCTCTGACTTGGTCATTTTTTCTAGGTATGGCTTTACAACTAGCGGTGCTTCAGTTTGACCTATGAAAATATTTGCCGCAGCTGCTAAAGATTCTGCACCACTTAATCTCATGGTCTTGCTCATAATCCATGCAAGTACGTAAACTACTTTTTGAAGAATGCCTAGGTAATATAATAAAGATGTAAATGCCGAAAAGAAAATGATCGTCGGTAATACTTTAAATGCAAATACATAACCCCAGCTACCTTTAACATCAATTAAATTTCCAAAAACAAATTCTGCACCAGCTTCACTCACTGCAAGAAAGCGTACGACTCCTGTAGAAATAGAGTCAAAAACGTATGCAACGCTTTCAAATTTAAGTACTGAAATAGCAAATACAATTTGCAACGTGATACCTACAAATACCAGTCTCCAGTCTATTTTTTTTCTATTTTTACTTAGTAGAAAACAAAAACCGAGTATAAATACCATGCCTATTAGACCGCGGTAGAAGCTTTCAAAACTGAATCCTAAGTCATTCTTAATCTCTACATTCTTTTCTAATACGGCCTCTTTTTTTAGTGAAAGATGGTAGGTAGCATCATTAGATCTTAAGCTTAAACTATCACTGCTACTATATTTTAAATCAAACTTTTTAAAACTGTAAGTTTCTTTATCAGGATATAATGCTATAAAATCTCCTTGGAGGATAAATTTCCCTCTAGAGTTTAAACTATCAATTCCTGTATAATATTGATAATCTTGATTTTTAAATGAAATACTATCTAGTTGCTGCAGTCTGGCTTCTTCAAATTGATCATTATTGATGGAATTGACAATCCATGTGCCGTCTATAGCGGTTTTTTCTTGAGAAAATCCTGTTGTAGAAATAAATAAGAATACAACAAGCGTGAAAAATCTAGCGATATTAAAATTCATAATTGTGTAAAGGGTTATCGTTTAGATATTTCGTCTCTTATTTGAGCAGCCAGTTCATAATTTTCATTTGCAACCGCTTCTCCTAACATTTTATTGAGATCAGACAGTGAAAACTCACTATAATCATTAGAATCTTGAGAAGCTGAGCTTATTAAATCCTCTATCATATCTTCTTTTTCAAACTCCTCTACTTGTAATTCTTTATCTGGTTTAATGTGCTGCTGTATTCCAGCTTCTTCAAGAATGTTTTCATAGGTAAAAACTGGTGCTTTAAATCGTACAGCTAGAGCAATAGCATCACTAGTACGAGCATCAATTATTTCTTCAATTTTATC
>CAZBCH010000306.1:0-11461 GCA_964490235.1 uncultured Flavobacteriaceae bacterium
TCTTTATGGTCATTTTGTGTGGTGGTATTTTGGCATCATTTCAATATGCGCTCACGCCAGAAAAAACCTTACCAATAAGACAACCTGACGAATTTGATCCATCGCTGGTAGATGACTCGATGCTTTTTGTAAAGAAGTACCATAAAATAGCTCCATTTGAACTGGTTAATCAAAATGGAGATACCATAACGCAGGATGATTATACGGGCAAAATATATGTGGCAGATTTCTTTTTTACGACCTGTCCTACTATCTGTCCCGTAATGACAAAGAACATGATGCTAGTTCAAGAAGAGTTTAAAAATGACCCTGAAGTCTTGATTCTTTCTCATAGTGTGACGCCAGAAATTGATTCTGTTGAAGTGCTTAAAAAATATGCTATTAAAAAAGGTGTGCTGGATTATAAATGGAATCTGGTAACTGGTGATCGTAAGCAAATTTATGATCTTGCCCGTAAATCATACCTCGCTGCTAAGGAAAACAAATACGGCGGTGAGTATGCGCTTGTACATACAGAAAACTTTTTGCTAGTGGATAAAGAAGGTAGGTTACGCAGTCGCTCTTATGACGGTACTGATGAGGATGATGTAAAAAAGCTGATAGAAGACATATACATTTTAAAAGACATGTATAAAAGACAGCGCGATTGATCTTGTTTTAAAGTCATTGATCGGTATTTTATTCAATAAATCAATTCTTTCTTAGATTTTGATAGGGTTAATTACCTTTGTCCTATTAATTAATTCTATTATGAAAAAAATATTACTATCTATTGTGATGCTATTCACTGCTAGTATTGCAATGGCACAAACTGAAGCTGAGTTAAAGGCTTTAAAGAAAACTAAAACAGATTCTATTGCACAAATTCAAGCTCGTGCAAACGCTATCCAAGCTAAAATTGATGCGTTACCAGGATGGAAGAAAGGAGCATTTGGGACGGTAGGAGTAAATCTATCAGAATTTAGTAACTGGTATTCTCAAGGAAGTGCAGACGTTTCTTCCGGTAACATTGCACTTATTGCAAATGCTTATGCAAACTTGAAACAACCAAAGTATTTCTGGAGAAACTCTTTAAACATCAATTTAGGATGGGTAAAATTTGACGATAAAAATGATCCAACTGATGATGATAGTTTTCAAGAAGCTACTGATGTGTTTAATATTTCTTCATTATACGGTTACCGTTTAAACGAGAAATTTGCAGTATCAGCTTTAGGAGAATATCGTACAACGTTATTGAATAATTTTAATGATCCTGGTTATTTAGACCTTGGAGTCGGTGGTACGTGGACGCCTACAGATAACTTAGTTGTTGTTGTACATCCTTTGAACTACAACTTTGTATTTGCTGAGGACGATACTGTTTTTAATTCTTCTCTAGGGGCAAAAGTAGTTGCAGACTATACACGCAGTATAGGTAAGATTAGTTTTAAATCTAATCTCTCTATGTTTTACAGCTATGAAAGTAGTGATCTTTCTAATTACACTTGGATCAACTCTTTTGGTTATACATTATGGAAAAATATCGGTATCGGATTTGAGTTTGGTTTAAGAGGTAATAAGCAAGAAGCACTTAATTTTGCTAATAATAATCTTGCAGCAGGTGCTACACCTTTTACATTTGACAACGTAGACAATGATCTACAATCTTATTATTTAATAGGTGTAAACTACAAGTTCTAAAAGAACTATTCTAATAAAATTGAAAAGGCTTCTCGTTATTGAGAAGCCTTTTTTTATCTGAGAAAGAAAAACAATTAAAGCCCTCGTTCTCTTTTAGAAATACGTTCTTGCTCTTCTGGTGTCGTGACTTCGTTATTTTCTAGCCTAAAATTACCAAAGTTGTAAGTAAACCCAATGCTTATTGTTCTGGTTTCTGGTAATGCTAAATAACTATTATCTTGATTTAAATAACGCGTGCTCATACGCTGGTTTTGCGTGTTGAAAATGTCAGTTAACTTAAGTGTTAACTGAGCTCTTCTATCCCAGAAACTTTTATTAAAACTTAAGTTAGAGGCAAAAGAACCGCCCCATTCATAGGTTCCAAATAGAATACTAGAAATATAAGAGATATTTATATCCATAGATAACGTTCTATCTTCAGCAAGATTGATTCTGTTAAAGGAGTTGAGGTAAAGACCAGTAGTAGAAGTGACGACATCTACATTACCTGATTGTATCGCTCTGGTTTCATTCTCCATGTAAAATAAACTTGCGCTTGCGCCAGTATACCAGCTGTTGTTGATGTATTGAAAAGTAGCGGCGTCAATACTGTATTGCAATTCATAATTTAAGTTTACACTTTGTGTATTAAGCGTGTTATTTGAATTATTTTGAAATGGAACGTCACTCAATAAATCTTTAGTATAGAGAAAATAGGCGTCTACAAACCACGTATTTTGATGGTTCCAGCTTAATGTAAACTTATTATTAAATGCTGGTTGTAAATTAGGATTACCGGTATTGAAGGCAAAATCATTTAAAAAAGTACTGAAAGGATTCAAATCTGCATAACGAGGTCTGTCGATAGTTCTTTTGTAGCTCAATGTATACGAATTGTTCTCGTTTACTTGATTAGTCAATGCTATATTAGGGAAGAACTCTAAGTACTCTTGCGTATTTACTTGCCCTAAAGATCTGGAATCTCCTTCTACGTCTGTTTGTTCTACACGCAGTCCAGCAGCAAGTGACCACTTTTCCCAATAGCGATCTACCTGTGCGTAAGCTGCAAAAATGGTCTCGTCATACAAGAACAAGTCAGATAATGCAGGGTTTAAGTTAGTACCAGTATCAGTATCAAAAAAGTTTTGAGAACCGGTAGATGTCACATTAGAAAATTTCAGTCCGCTACTAAAATCGTAGCTTCCTATCGTTGTATTATAATCCAGTTTTGCAGTGTAGATGTCTATTTCTTGAAAGGCGTTTGTTAGAAAACTGTTAGTTCCAGTAGTATTTCTATTTTGGTCAAAAAATGTCGTGTTTAAATTTTGTAATTGGTCACTATCGGTAAATATGTAATTTCCTTCAAGACTTAGAGAAGCACCTCTATCATTGAGAACATGTTGCCACTGGGCATTTACAAAGCCATTAGTACGGTTTTTTTCAAATAGAGAATTGGTGTCAAAACCTGTAAAAGTAGTGCTGCCTTCTTGAAGTATGAGTGTTTCATTATCGTAAGTCACATCGTTATTCTGGTTGCTGCTCAGATTACCAGAGAAGCTCAAAGAATTTTTATCATTCACAGTAATATCTATGATGGTATTGAAATTATGCGCATCGCTACGATCTACTTTTTCTAATTCTGAAAACCATCGTTCTGATCGAGTTCCGTCCGGATTAAAAAAACCAATTCTCGAATCATCTAGTTTAAAGTTTTTTTCAGGATTGTAATTATAATTTGCATAGATATTTAACCAGTTGTTTTTATAAAAATGAGAAGTTCCTATTTGATATTTGGTAAAAACGCCTTGAGTCCATTGTCCGCTTACGTTTCCTTTATAACCTAAAGAAATGCCCTTTGAAGTATTAATGTTGATTACCGCAACACCTTCTGCATCATAGCTCGCTGGTGGATTTGTAATTACTTCCACGCTTTTAATATTATCGGCGCTGTAACCTCTTAGCAAAGCATCCAGTTCATCGCTGGTTAAGTAAACCCTTTTATTGTTAATGTAAACGACAGCTGGAGAATTCTGTACCATATACGTTCCTTCCATTTCAAAAACGCCTGGTGTATTTTTTAGTAGGTTTTGTGTGTTTCCTGTGCTTAAAACTGTGTTTTCCACATTAAAAACTAGTCGATCAGGTCGTTTATCTATAGTAGGCCTTCCAGCATTTACCACAACTGCATCTAGCTCTTCTTGATTAGCATTTAATACAACAGCTCCTATGTCTGTAGATTGATTTAGTGTAAGCTTTCGCGAAAGCGGAACATAACCAACTGATGAAACCTGTAATGTATAATCACCAGCAGCACAATTTTCTATTTTAAACATCCCTTTTTCATCAGAATAAGAGGCCTTGTAAAAAACACTATCTGGCATTTTAAATAACACTACATTGCTGTAAGCTAGAGGTTCATTGCTATTATTAATAATGGAACCTGTAAGATCGTTTTGTGCAGTCGTACTAAGAGCTAGAATAAAGATAAAAAACTGTAAATATTTCATTATAAGAATTTAATGAAAAGCTAAAATACCAAAGATAGGGAAAACTTAACGCGATGTTTTAGATTATATTTGCACACCTATGGAAAGGAATATGAAGAACATACGTAATTTTTGCATCATTGCTCACATTGACCACGGTAAAAGTACTCTGGCAGACAGGCTTTTAGACGCAACTCACACAGTTACAAAAAGAGAATCACAGGCGCAGCTTTTGGACAATATGGATCTGGAGCGTGAACGTGGAATAACGATAAAATCTCACGCTATACAGATGGATTATACTGCTCCAGATGGTGAGCAATATATTCTAAATCTGATAGATACTCCAGGACACGTAGACTTTTCTTATGAAGTGTCTCGCTCTATAGCGGCTTGTGAAGGTGCGTTGCTTATCGTAGATGCTGCGCAAAGCATACAGGCACAAACCATATCAAATTTATACCTTGCGCTAGAAAATGATCTAGAGATCATACCAGTTCTTAATAAAGTAGACTTACCTAGTGCAAATCCAGAAGAAGTAACCGATGATATTGTAGATCTTTTAGGATGTGATCCTAGCGAGGTAATTCCTGCTAGTGCAAAGACTGGTCTAGGAATACAGGATATCCTGGACGCAATAGTGGAGCGTGTTCCTGCTCCTAAAGGAAATCCGGATGAACCACTACAGGCGCTAGTTTTTGACTCACAGTACAATCAGTTCCGTGGTGTTGAGACTATTTTTAGAGTTATCAATGGTTCTATAAAAAAAGGACAACATATTAAGTTTGTTGCTACTGGAGAAAGTTACTATGCAGACGAAATAGGAACTTTGAAATTGAATCAGGTTCCTAAAAAAGAAATAAGTGCTGGAGATGTAGGTTACCTGATTACTGGAATTAAAGAGGCCAAAGAAGTAAAAGTAGGTGACACAATTACAGATCATGCAAATCCTACTACAAATCCTATAGGCGGTTTTGAAGATGTAAAGCCTATGGTATTTGCTGGAATCTATCCAGTAGATACTGAGGACTATGAAGACCTGCGATCTAGTATGGAGAAGCTACAACTCAATGATGCTTCTTTAGTTTTTACAGCAGAAAGTAGTGCAGCACTTGGTTTTGGTTTCCGTTGTGGATTCTTAGGGATGTTGCACTTAGAGATCATTCAAGAACGATTAGAGCGCGAGTTTGACATGACTGTAATTACTACAGTACCTAACGTGTCTTACTATGCTTACACAAATAAAGCTCCAGATGAGCGCATTATTGTAAATAATCCGAGTGACCTACCAGAACCTTCTACATTAAATAGAGTTGAAGAGCCATTTATTAAGGCAACAATTATTACTAAGTCAGAATTTGTCGGTAACGTGATGTCACTTTGTATTGAAAAACGTGGGATTGTAACAAATCAAACCTATTTAACTACAGAAAGAGTTGAACTTACCTTTGACATGCCTCTTGCCGAAATCGTATTTGATTTCTATGATAGATTAAAAACAGTTTCTAAAGGTTACGCATCTTTTGATTATGCTCCTATAGGAATGCGAGTTTCAAAATTAGTACGACTAGACGTTCTATTAAATGCACAAACCGTAGATGCATTAAGTGCATTAATTCACTTTGATAATGCATATACCATAGGAAAGAAAATGGTTGAAAAGCTACGTGAATTGATACCTAGACAGCAATTTGACATTCCTGTTCAGGCAGCTATCGGTGCAAAAATCATAGCTCGAGAAACGATTAAGGCATTACGTAAAGACGTTACTGCAAAATGTTACGGTGGAGATATCTCACGTAAACGTAAACTTCTTGAAAAGCAAAAGAAAGGAAAGAAGCGCATGCGTCAGGTAGGAAACGTAGAGATTCCTCAACAGGCATTTATGGCAGTTCTTAAATTGAACGATTAATTCATTTTGGTTACGCTTTTGCAAAAGCTATATAAAAAAGCCTCATCCATCGATGAGGCTTTTTTTATTGGACTAATTTGATTTGAAGTTTAAATATCAATAGAGCCTGTTATAAAACTTTTTCTTCCATCGTTACTTCTCCTGTTTCTTGCTCTATAATTTCTTTCCCTAAGTAAGCAAGAACACAACCTTCTTCAATTTCCATTTTAAGAGACATAGACGGTACAATGTCTATTTTCTCACCTTTTCTTATAAATAAAGGAATAATGTCATCATCTGTTTTTGTAATCTCTATAAGTCCTTCAAAGTGATCTTGGGACTTAATTTCTATCTCATGAATTTTACCATGATAGCGGGCAACTTCCATCATATTTACATAATCATCAGTAGCAGAGAATAACCCTTTAGCAGGGTTTTTATTAGGATTGTTGATCTCGCTAGAATGAACTAACCTAAAAGAACCATTTTCTCCAAAACGATCTCCAAAACTGTCAATAGCATATTCATTTATTTGTGAATTACCAGTTAAAGCGAGTAAATACCCTATGTTGTTAAATTCTATGTTGTCAGAAAAAGCATCAGAATAGATGTCTGCAGTAAAGGCTTCTAATCCTTGTTCTTTTGCGGTGCGTATATTGTTTGCATTAGAATCTATCAATACCACACTGCGATCATATTTTTTAAGATATGCAGCAATTAATCTTGAAAACTTAGAAGCTCCTATAATCATAATACCATTAGATTTTTCAAGGAATACACCTACAATTTTTGCAAACATTCTAGCGGTAGTTGCGTTAAGTAATACTGTTCCTAGCACTATCATGAAAACTAGTGGTGTAATATATTCGGCTCCTTCAACACCTTGAGAAACTAATTTAGACCCAAAAAGTGAAGCGATACCAGCAGCCACTATACCACGTGGTCCTACCCAAGAAATAAAAAGCTTTTCATTGATCTTAAGACCACTGTTCGTCGAACTAGCAAATACTCCTAAAGGTCTGATTATAAATGCAATGATTGCAAATAATACTGCCGTTTCCCATCTATATATTAAATAGAGGTCTTCCATATTAATGTTTGCCGCCAGGAGTATGAATAAAATCGAGATAAGCAGTACACTCAGCGATTCCTTAAAATATAACAGTTCCTTGATGTTAGGTAGGTTAATGTTACCCAATACCATTCCCATGACAACAACAGCAAGTAAACCAGATTCATGAGCAAAACTATCACTCAAAACAAAAACTCCTAGAACAGCTGCCAGTGTAAATACATTCAGCAGATAGTGAGGAATCAATTTTTTCTTTACAGAAAAAGCAAGAGCATGTGCAAAGGAAAATCCAAACGTAAAACCGAACAATACAATCTTACCAAATTCTTCTAGAGCAACAATAGTAAATTCTCCACCAGCGCCAGCGCTTATAAATTCAAATACCAGTACCGCAAATAAAGCACCTATAGGATCTATAAGAATTCCTTCCCATTTTAAAATGGAACTCACGTCTTTTTTAAGCGGGATATTTCTAAGTATAGGAGTTATCACCGTAGGTCCAGTAACGATTATCAGTGCAGAAAACAATAATGAAATCTTCCAACTTAACCCAAAAATATAATGCGCCGCAACGCCACCACCTATAAAAGTTATCAATACTGCGACAGATATCAATTTACCTATTACTGGTCCTGTGTTAAGTATTTCCTCACGTTTTAAAGTAAGACCACCTTCAAAAAGAATGATACTTATCGCTAGCGATACAAAATAAAATAAGCTGTCTCCGGGAAAAAGACCTACGGATCCATTCCACATGGGTTCAATAATCTTAGATGCATCTTCTGTGTATAATGTAGAAATAGGTCCTACCAGCAAACCGATGATAATTAATGGAAGTATTGCTGGTATTTTAAACCGCCATGCCATCCATTGCGCTAGTATTCCTAAAATAATGATTCCTGCTAATTCTAGCATAGTTTATAATTTTTTTGAAAATTACGACCTTTTCTTAAATGATGAAGTAGTTTACGCTTTCGCGAAAGCGTATTTAAGCAAGAATTAACGCTATATTTAAAACCTAAAACTAACTTTTGCCTAAACATTTTTTTAAAAATATTGCCATAGGAGTAGCGTTTTCGCCTAATTTACAAGCAAACTTGCATGAAGCGGCAAGACTAGCACTAGCTTTTAAAGCCAAATTATTTTTAATTCATGTAGGTGTAGAAAGTTTAGAAAAAAGAGAGACTGTTATGAACTTTCTCGCTGCTTTCAAAAATGATCAGCTTGAATATTCTCTTTCTTTCAAAATAGGAAATCCTGTTGAGGTTATCATTAGTCATCTTAATTCTAGGAGCATAGATTTAATTATTCTAGGTGCGCTGCAAAAGGAGAAAATCCTCAACTACTCCATGGGATCAATTTCTAGAAAGATAACTCGTGAAGCTCCATGTTCTGTTCTATTGCTTATAAAACCAGCTGTAGAGCAGGTTGTATGTCAACATATAGTTGTAAATGGTTTTAAAAGTGAACAAACACCTACAACAATTCAAAAAGCTTTTTATGTTGCAAATGCGTTAAATTCTAATAGAATAACCATTGTAGAGGAAATTAAGAAAAGTGAATTATCTATTAAAGTTGATGACGATGCGACCTTGCGTAAGGCAAACTTGCAACGTGAAAAGTTACGTAGAAAAGAGGATGCTCGTGTAGATAAAATATTAGAAGAAATACCAGAGGATTATAAAGAAGGTGTGACTATAGAAAAACAGCCTATTTTTGGGAAACGTGGTTATTCCATAAGTCATTATGCACAAATATCGCGTGCCGATTTGCTTGTTATGAATGCGCTAGAAAAATCAAATTTTTGGGCTAGACTTTTTCCTCATGATATGGAGTATATTCTCAAAGAACTACCTACTGATGTACTTATTGTAAAATGATCTTTTCTAAATCAAAATTTAAAGAATTTATAGGTCATTTACCTAGTAATATTTTCTCTGGCTTTGTAGTGAGTTTGATTGCATTACCATTAGGACTAGGTCTTGCTATGGCTAGTGAGGCTCCACCTATTGCAGGAATAATTACAGCGGTAGTAAGTGGTGTAGTTGTTTCTATTTTAGGTGGTAGTCACGTTACTATAACAGGTCCTGGAAATGGACTTGTAGGTGTGTTACTTATTGCTTTTACAACATTAGGTGCTCAAGGAGCTTATGCCGCGATTATTTGTTCGGGAGTAATACTCATTATTTTAGGATTTTTGAGAATGGGAAAATTAGCAGATTTCTTCCCTTCTAGCGCCATTCAAGGAATGCTAGCTGCAATAGGATTAATCATTCTAGGAAAGCAATTTCACATAATGCTAGCAAATAGATTAGAATTAGATAGCAGTATAGATTATTTGATAGCAATCCCTAATACTGTACTGGGCGCTTTTCAATATGACGACATGCAATTAACTCATGCGGCAATAGCTGGAGTAGCAGCATTGCTCATAATGATTTTTTACGGTAAAATAAGGAACAAATATTTTCAACTTTTTCCTGCTCCTATGTGGATAGTTGTTATCTCTATTGCAACCAGTTATTTTTATGAATTAGTATTGAAAGAAGATCATCCTATAGCTGATTCCTACATGATTCCTGAAATTCCCAGTGGCGTAGAAATCATTGCAAATATTCCTAATCCAGATTTTGGATTAATGGGTAGTTGGTCGTTTTGGGCTAGTGTTATTGCACTCACGCTTATTGCAAGTATAGAATCGCTATTGAGTATAAAAGCAGTAGATCAATTAGATCCACAAAAAAGACGCTCAAATGTTAATCGAGATTTAAAGGCTTTAGGTGTCGCAACTATAGGAAGTGGTTTTTTAGGCGGTTTAAATGTAGTTACTGTAATTGCTCGCAGCTCGGTAAATGTAAATAATGGAGGTACAAATCGATCCTCAAATTTTGCTCATGCACTCTTTTTGGTATTATTCGTATGGCTATTTAGCACTCAACTAACTCGTATACCATTGCCAGCTTTAATGGCTATATTAGTCTACACAGGCTACAAATTAGCCTCTCCTAAACTTGTCAAAAAAATTTTTACGGTAGGAAAGGAACAACTTCTTATATTCTTTGTTACCCTATTTACTACCTTATTTGTAGATTTAATTACAGGAATAACCGCAGGACTAGTTGTCACCTTTATCATCCACATTATCGTTAATAAAAACGCTTTATTGTTTTTACAAAATATACTCAAACCTAATGTGCTTATGTACAAAGAGTCACATGGTAACTATTATTTGAGTGTTAAACATTTTTGCACTTTTTTAAATTTCTTTAAACTTAAAGCACAGCTAGATGTAATTCCAGAAAATGAAGATGTTGTTCTAGATTTATCACTGTGTCATTTTGTTGATCATACAGTTTTAGAAAATTTGAGTAACTATCAATCAATCTTTCATAAAAGAGACGGAAATTTTGAAATTATAGGGCTAGACACACATGGTGCTGAGAGTTCACATCCTTTTGCTTTACGTAGATTGATTCCAGGTATACCATTTATAACTGCAAACCTAACAAAAAGGCAAAAAACACTAGAAGATGTCGCTCAAGAACTAGAAATGACTTATTCTGCAGAAAAGTCAACAGATGGAGATTTCCTAAGTTCATTTAAATATTTCCAATTTAAAAAAATTGAACGCGTTTACAATCGTATTTATAACCAAGGCAAGCAATTTAAGGTATTTGATATTCATTATTCTGAAGGAGAATTTATAACCAAGGCAGGCGTTAAAACAACGATGCTTAATATTAAAGTTGAAAGGCAAATACCACAATTTACGTTAGATAGAGAAGGCTTTCTAGAACGCATCTATGGACTTGCAGGTTTTAAAAATATACAAATAGAAAACCACTCAGATTTTTCAAATAGATTCTTCTTATTGGGCGAGAATTCAAAAGAAATACAAGACTTTTTTACAGATGACCTAGTTATTTTTTTTGAAAGTAATCCTTATTACCATGTGGAATCAGATGGGAATAGTTTGCTAGTGTTTAGACCAGATCGTATAGCAGGCATTAAAGAAGTAAAAGCGTTGATTGATTTTGGTAAGCGACTTCATCAAATACTGCAAAAAACGCTTTAACTCAATTTCATGAAAATTGAGGTAACAATTTTATAAATTGCACTACTAATAAGACATCCTCCATTATATGAAGATACACTCTATAGAAGCTGGGAATTTTAAATTAGACGGTGGCGCTATGTTTGGTGTTGTCCCTAAATCTCTTTGGGCACGCACTAACCCTGCAGATTCTAACAATATGATTGATATGGCAGCAAGATGCCTGCTTATTGAAAATGGAGATAGGTTAACACTCATTGATACCGGAATGGGTAATAAACAATCAGAAAAGTTCT
>CAZBCH010000307.1:0-18614 GCA_964490235.1 uncultured Flavobacteriaceae bacterium
TAAAAGAGTGCCTAACTATCGCGATTTAACACCGCAAGACGAATGGGATTTACTTGAAAAAGGATTGAACCGCGTGACAGACACTTGTATTCCAGAAGAAGAGGCTTTTAGAAGATTACAAGAACATATTTTTAAAATATGGAAAGATGCAGAGGAAAAAGGCGAGCGTTATTTCCCGCATGAATACATGTACAAACTACTTTTAAGTGGCGTTCTAGAACAGTATTATGAAATCCCTATTGAGAACTCATGGATGTATGCTGCTGCTAAGGCTAATCTTCCCATCGTCGTTCCAGGTTGGGAAGACAGCACTATGGGTAATATTTTTGCTAGTTATGTATTAAAAGGTGAGTTAAAAGCGAGTACTGTAAAAAGCGGTATCGAGTACATGACCTTCCTTGCAGACTGGTATACTGATAATTCACAAAAAGGGATTGGTTTCTTCCAGATAGGTGGTGGAATCGCTGGTGATTTCCCAATTTGTGTGGTACCTATGTTGTATCAAGATATGGAACGTACCGACACGCCATTCTGGAGTTATTTCTGTCAGATATCTGACTCAACAACCAGTTATGGAAGCTACTCTGGTGCCGTACCTAATGAGAAAATCACATGGGGAAAACTAGATCAAGACACACCTAAATTTATAGTAGAAAGTGATGCAACTATTGTGGCACCATTGATTTTTGCTTATTTATTAGAGATGTAATTATGTTACTATGCTTTATTGAAGTTACGCTTTCGCGAAAGCGTAACTTTAAGAAGTTTTCCCGTTTTAGAACGGGACGAAAGTGTACTAAAAACAGAACCTGTAAGTTGCTCAACATATAGCGGTTTGCAGGTTTTTTATGTGTATAAAATTAACTTTTTAAGCACTAAAAATAATTGAATTCCCATTACATTTAGATACAATTAAGACACTATGAGTGATATTAATATGAGTAAGATTGACAACTTAAATCTAGAGTTTTTACAGCTTAAAGATTATGAAGAATTGAAGCATGCGATGATAGATTCGTATAGCAATCTACCAGATTCTTACTGGAAGAAGGAGCAAATAAAAACGCTGATTGATAAATTCCCAGAAGGTCAAGTGGTTCTCAAAGTTAATGAAGAGATTGTTGCGTGTGCACTTTCTATAGTGGTAAAGTATGAGGACTTTAGAGGTCAGTACACCTATGAGCAAGTGACTGGAAATTACAAATTCACCACGCATGATGATGATGGTGATGTACTGTACGGAATAGAAGTTTTTATAAAACCACAATATCGCGGTATGCGATTAGGTCGACGTTTATATGATTACCGTAAGGAGTTGTGTGAGAATTTGAATTTGCGAGGAATTGCCTTCGGTGGTAGGATTCCTAACTATCACAATCATGCAGATGAAATGACACCTAAGGAGTACATTGAAAAAGTGCGCAATAAAGAGATTACAGACTCTGTGCTAAACTTTCAATTATCTAACGACTTCCATGTTTCTCGTGTCCTTAAGAACTATCTAGACGGCGATAAAGCCTCTATGGAATATGCGGTATTACTAGAATGGGATAATATATACTATACTAAACCAGTAACAGAAACCACTGCACTGAAAAGCACCGTGCGGCTAGGATTGATTCAGTGGCAAATGCGCCCTTACTCAGGTTTTGATGAGCTAATGCAACAAGTAGAATATTTTGTAGATGCCGTTGCCGCTTATCGTGCAGATTTTGCCCTGTTCCCAGAATATTTTAATGCACCACTTATGGCGGCATATAATAATCTGAGTGTAAGTGATTCTATAAGAGAACTAGCGAAGTATACAGAGATGATTAGAAACAAGTTTTCTGAATTATCTATAAAATACAACATCAATATTATAACCGGTTCGATGCCTGAGATTATTGATGGGCAGCTGTACAACATAGGTAACTTATGCCGTCGTGATGGAACGGTAGAACGTTATGAAAAAATACACGTTACTCCAGACGAGCAGAAGGTTTGGGGACTTCAAGGCGGTGATAAAATTCAGACTTTTGATACGGATTGTGGTAAAATAGGAATCTTGATTTGTTATGATAGTGAGTTCCCAGAATTGAGTCGCATTATGGCTCAAGAAGGTATGCAAATCTTATTTGTACCATTCTTGACCGATACTCAAAATGCTTATGCAAGGGTACGTTTGTGCTCTCAAGCTCGAGCGGTGGAAAATGAATGTTATGTGGCTATAGCTGGTAGCGTAGGGAATTTACCTGCCGTAGAAAACATGGATATTTCTTATGCACAAAGCGCGGTTTTCACTCCATGTGATTTTGCGTTCCCATCAAATGGAGTTAAGGCAGAAGCTACAGCCAATACAGAAATGATTCTTGTGGCCGATGTAGATCTAGACTTATTAAAAGAACTGCACAATTATGGCGCTGTGAAGAATTTAAAAGACCGCAGGACTGATTTATATGAGGTGAATAAAAAGTAAGCTTTGCCTAAAATTAAAATTGTAAAAGGGTTTCTTATAAAGCATAAGAAACCTTTTTTTATTTAATCATAGGAATAATACTTGGATAGGTGATTTTTTTACCGCTTCGATTTGCTAAAGCGAAAATTATGGAAAAGACATAATTTATAAGGCTAATTATAAAATAAATATACACCACAGAACGCACACTTAACGGTATTAACTCCTTATTAAAAAATTGCGAGCCAACTATAATTACAGGCAATAGATATGAAAGTAAAGTCCAAACAATCTGAAAATTAAGCAACCTCGCTCCTATTTTCTGCAAGCCTTGAATTTTATCTTTTTTAGTCATCCATAGAATTAGAGGTAAAAGAATATTCCCAATTGGAATAAATACGCCCGCTAAAACCGACAAATGAAAAAACATTAAAAACTGATGATCTTCATGCTTACCGTAATCAAGCAACTCTTCAATATTAATATCAAGCGCTTCACAAATAAGCTGCAAGGTTTTACCTCGAGGTTCATTTTCATTGTTCTCGATACGTTGAATGGTTCGTAAACTGACTTGAGATTCTGTCGCAAGCTCTTCTTGAGACATGCCTTTTTTGAGACGTATTTCTTTGATTTTAGTCCCTACTGGATTCATCTGTTTCATGATTTAAAATTAGTGAAACAAACCTAAGAACCAACTCTTCTGAAAAACAAATTATAGCGTTGACTTGTTTACGTCATTCTTATGACAAATGTGTCAAAACATTGACATACTGTATTTTAAAAACCTAATTTAATAAAGCTTCAAAAGTAAGAACGTCAAGTTTACCATCTGGATAAAGATTGTTCTTAGATTCAAAATCAGCAAGTGCAGTGCTAGTAATACGAGCAAAAACACCATCTAGCGGAATGGCATAACCCTTAGAAATTAATAATTTTTGGACTTCGTATACAAGGGCACTTTTTGCACCTATAGTTTTACTCGTGCTAGATTGATCTTTAAATAATTGCTTTAAAGAATCCTTAGGATCTTGTTTTATAGAAGAATTAGGTTTCGAGTCATTATAATCCATAGCCCTGATCTCTTTATTAGTTAAGCCTTTTGCTTTGTGAATTGCAGAGGAAACTAACTTTTTTTCTAGATATTTGACTTTGGCTAGTTTTTGTGCATAGACCTTTATAGCGTTTTGAGTTTCTAAATCATCATCCTCGGGAGATCGTACATCTATGTCATTTGCGGTCCACTGTAATTTCACGTAAGTATTCAAGTCTTGAATTGCCTCTTCATAATTCCAGACTGTCATTTTATCATAATAATTCAGATCCACCTCATCACTAGACTCGTAGAAATAGTTAGGTGCATGAAAACGTTCCCAATCTTTATAAAAATCATAGACTAAGAACCCCAGTATTAGTACTAATAAAAAAATGATGACTTGCTTCATAATTACTCTCTTTGTGATTTCAAAGATAGTAATCCTAGATGAAGAATGTATTTATTTCGCTTTCGCGAAAGCGAACCAAATAACTAACTATTCCACAAGAATTTTTGAGCTCACCTTTAGCCCTTCTTGAGATGTGATTTGAACAAGATAAATACCAGAAACAAGATCTAGCGATGTTTGAGACTCAGGCTTATCAATTGTATGTAAAAGCTGGCCATTAACATGATAAATACGAACCTGATCTATATTCTGAGAAGTAGGATTTAAGATTTCTAAAACAGACTCTTTATTTAAGTATGTAATTGTAAGCTTTTCTAGCGTTGCAACAGGAGTAGATAATGTCGAAGAGCTTTGGAAACGAATGGAAAACCGATCATTTACTAAGTTCATTACAGGAAGGTTAATTGTAATGGGCCCATTATTTAATTTATACTCTACTCCATTAAGTTGATCATGTAAGTAAATCTCCATTCCAGTAATGCTATTTCTAATACTTTCTATACCTATAGTATAATTGCCCGCATTCTCAATTTTAAAACTTAATGGAAGCACATCGTTAATATCAAATTGAGGCAAAGCTTGTATTGCATAACCACTCTGGTCTAAATACCATCTCATCCCATCTGGCTCTTCGTTTTTATCTATAGCGTCAAATCCATTATCAACACCATAAGTTGCTCTAGCATCGTACCCTAAACCGATGTATTTAATGTATGCATTTGGTTTACTGAATGATAAAGTAATCGTAGTTCTAGAATCGCCTATTGCTGCAGGGTTTGAATTTCCAGAAGCTCTATAAAAAACAGAACCTGTTGCATCGTTTTCTCTCACAAAATCTCTTTGATTATTATTAAAAATAATATCAGCACCTGTGGTAGTATCCATAAAGAATCCTTGTGCAACGGCTGTAAATTGTTCAGGAGCTGGTTTTGAGGCAGTGCCTAGTCCACTAGTTAAACCGCTTGCATCTGCAGTAGCAGGTGTCCCCATCATTAAGTTTCTAGTTGCATATCCTCCTTCATATTCAATTAATAAATGAGAATTATTTGTCGCAAATTGCTCATAAAAATATGCCGTGGCAGTGGTATTTGCTGCATTATCTGATAGGAATTGATCCATATCTAAAGCACTAGGGTAAGGATTTCCCACTAGTACAGATCCATTTGCTGTAACAGGAATAGAAATATCACCACTATTAGGTGTACCGTCAAATAGATAATTATAGTTTCCAGTACCTATTCCACTACCTTTCATTGTATAGCCTTCTCCTGGTAATATGCCACCAGTAGGCCCTATATAATTCCATGCATTATAATCATTTCTTGCACCGTTATAGGTGTATAGCCATCGCCCACTTAAAGTAAGAGGATTATCTCCTGCTGAAGGATTTGCCTCTGAAAATGGTGAAAATAAAACAGGACCATTACCATTTTCTAAATACTGCAATTGCCAGTCTCCAGATCTATTTACTGGACTGCTCCAGAAATTATAATTGTATCTATTTGAAGTTCCTTGTTGTCTTACTCTTAGAACACCATCTCCTGAGTTTAAATTTATTCCAGTGTGATTTTGTAATAATTGTGATCTTCCTCTTAAAATCATGCGAGCACCAGAATCGATAAATATACCTTGATCAACTATAGCTACTTCATCATTATTAACGCGCAATCTAGAGTTGCTTAACATGTTTATAGATCTCACATGAAAGTTACCTATATCTACTCGTGGACCAGAAAGAAGATAAAGATCACTACAATTATCAGTATTATCTGGAATGTTACCAGATCCTGATCCATTGAACCAAGACGTTCCGTCAAAAATGATGACATTATTTCTTACAATTGTAAAATAATCTCCATCATCAAAACCTACGCTACTAACAGCTGTAGCAATGCTTCCTGATACAGATAGTGTGATACTGCTTTTAGGCGAACTAAAGTCACTATCATCATCAATAACTAGTTCCAGTTGATCACATCCATCAGTCGAAATTACGTCAGTTAAATCAATTTGAAAATCAAGATTACCACCTATTCCATTAAGATAATTAGAAACACGCCATTTAGTATCGAGAATAAGGTTATTGTCTACCGTGTTAAGAACAAATTCTGGTGTAACCCCACTTTTTGTATCTCTACCCCAGAATAAATAATCACCGCTAGTAATATTACTAGGCGATGAGATACGAACTATACCTGTTCCCTGACTATCTAAATGTTGCCCTGCAGGAAAAGAAGTTCCTGGTTCTCTACCTATACCGGCAACGTCATGATCAAAATCTCCATTTACAGGATCGTCTTGAGTGTAATAATCTATTGATGGATCTATAGCAATATCATATTTTGCAGATAAGTAATTGTTTACAATAATTGTTTCTGTTGCATTTAATTCTCTATTGAAATGAATGATTTCAGAAATTTCAGCATCAAGATATCTCCCATCACCAATATTTAAAAGACCTATAGTTAATGGAGAAGAAGAATCAACAATACTCGTTGAAGACTCTGATCCAGTACTGATAACAGAGCCATTTCTAGAAATAATACTTCTTGTAGATGAAGATCTAGCTCCATCAAAACTAAAACTCAATAAATAATTTGTATTTGTATTAAAGCCAGTGGCAGCGGTAAATCTATTATTACCAGTATTTATATCTAAATTAATAGGGTTCCCGTTAAAGAAAAACGTGTAAGCATAATCTGATGAAAATCCTGAATAAGCAGTTCTCTTTGCAATTATCGCATTGATATTACTTAAATTATGTATTCTTGAAACTGCAAAATAATTTATTGAAGTTGTACCATCTAAAATTGGTGCATCGGCAACTTGCATCCAGTTAGAACTCGATCGATTAAAGTCTATGGCTGGATAGGTATTAAAAGGAGATGATTCTACAAATGTTGGTTGATTTGAAACGGTAGACTGAAACGCATCATTACCATTACCGGACCTATCATTCCATATAGAAACAGGATCACCATTAGAAACTGTAATTGTATTTGCATCTAACCAAAGACCGTTAATAGATGAATTACCAACTCCACCTGGACCGTTTTGAGCCGTCAAACTGATTGAAAATAAGCCTAATAACACTAATATTAATCTATTCACTATCAATAATTTACTTACGAAAGTAAGTAGTGACAAGCAGTTACAAAAATAAATCCAAGGAAGAAGTTGAGAAAGACGATCAAGTGATTCTAAAAACAGTTCAATGACTTGAAACCTCAGTTTTTTAATGCTATTCAGACTATTTCTTGAATTACAACTTTTGAATAAAAGACAGTCGATTATACTCGTAAACGAACATTACTAAGACTGTGGAATATTCAAGTAAAATAAACCACATATTTTCTGTGTATGTATCGTTAGAATATGCGAAATAGCTCAAAAAAACAACAAAACTCCAGACTATCATAAAACGATATCGAGTAAAAACAGAAAAAAGTAAAGGTAAAGTTAGATACCAGGGATGGACAGTTGTAGAAAATAGTAAGTAAATGAAGAATGAAAAAACAATGCTTGTAAGTAGCACTTCTGGAACTTCATTCTTACGAAAAAAACCTATTCCTAAAACTGAAAAGAGAGTTATAACAGGTAGTACTTTGCCGGCTATTTGTATGATATTATAACCAGTAATCTCAAAACCTATAGCACGAAAAATATAAAATACACTTGCATTAAACTCAAAATTCCCAAACCATAGACCTACTGAACTGGCATATTTTTCTATCAGCTCACTGCTGTAAAAAGGAAGAAATCCTAAAAGAATGATTAACGTCACAAAAAGATAATACCTGAAAGCATTTTTTAATTTTAGCTTTCTAAATAACAATGGTAAGCTTATTAAAGGCAACAATTTAAGAAGTATCCCATATCCTAGAAATAGAGCACTTTTTAATCGCATTGAAGTAAATAAAAAATAAACTGAAACTAACATTAAAAAAGCCATAACACCTTCAAAATGTAGATTACCTGTAAGCTCAATTATTACAAAGGGATTTAAGAAGTACAGCAAAATAGGGTATGTGGACTTTCCTAAAAGTTTCAATAGTTTTACACCAAAAACAAAAACGCCTATGTCTGCGCAAATAATAATGACTCGCATCCATACCATTGTTGCAACGATGCTTTTGCCTCCTAGAAATGCCGCTATAGCAAAAAGCAATTGGTTTAAGGGTGGATAGTTTGTGTAATGACCACTAGAAAGTTCTCCCATCTTTACATGTAAATAAGTGGCATTAGGAATATGTGAAGAGTCAGTAAGAATTACCTCATCTGGCAAATAGAGATACGGATTATATCCATTTAATAATTGGTGGCCATCCCAGATAAATCGGAAAAAATCTTGTGATAAATTAGGCGTATATGTGAGTAATGTAAGTCTTAAACAAACACCTATAAATAACACGCTTAATAAAACATCAGAATCAAATACCCTACCGCTCCACTTAGTTGGTAATAAACGGTAATTTAGTGCATAACCTTTTTTACAAACTTTGTATAAAGTAATAAAGCATATAAAAATTAAGCTGTAAAGAAAAAGTGTTTCTAGAAATTGCTTTCGCGAAAGCGAGAAAAAAACAGCATATAAAACTATACTTATCAAACTGATAATACCTATAATATTACCAAGTTTATTTTTCATTATTGCTTTTCTGTAATGCTACGTACAAAGACAAATCCAAAACCTATGAACAACATCAAGTGAAAAGGAAACAGTCCAAAATCTCCACCTTTTGCTGGATCACCTACTACAAATGCCGAGTACATTCCAAACGCAAAGTACAGCATTAACATACCTTCAATAATTACGTGAGGACTAATTTTCTTACGTAGGTATTTATTTGTTTTCCAGTTACCACCTACAGCTTTTAAATTGAATTTAGGCGTTCTAACAAACTCGCTGCGTTTACCAGCATGACCTTCAAGAACAGCGATAGAGTTATGAAAGGAAAAACCCATTGCTATCGAGAAAAATGTAAAGAACATTCCTATGTAAGAAATAAAATTCTTAAAGCCACCTCCATAGGTTTTTTTATACATGTACCAGTAGCAAAAAAAGAATATAATGGTACTTATCACAAAGAAACTCATCACTACAAAGTATTCTCTCAAATGACCGTACTCATTTTTAATGTACAACATAGGAATACTTAACACTCCTACTATCAATACATTCAGGAACATTGTACTATTCAAAAGATGTAGAATACCATGTAATTTTGATTTAAAAGACATATCTGACGATAAAACTCTTCTAAACATTTTTCTAAAATTCTCTGCTCCACCTTTATTCCATCTAAATTGCTGAGATCTTGCAGCACTAATAATTATAGGTAACTCAGCTGGTGTAGTAACATGTTCTAGATACTTAAATTTCCAGTTTTTTAATTGTGCTCTATAGCTTAAATCCAGATCTTCGGTTAAGGTATCACCTTCCCAGTTTCCTGCATCATAAATCGTTTCTTTACGCCACACGCCAGCTGTACCATTAAAGTTGATAAAGTGACCTTTAGAATTACGACCTACTTGCTCAAGTGTAAAATGTGCATCTAGTGCAAATGCTTGTATTTGTGTAAGAATCGAGTAATCACGATTAAGGTGCGCCCATCGTGTTTGTACAACGCCTATTTCTGGATCCTTAAAATGCGGTATTGTTTTTTGCAACCAGTCTGCTTCTGGTAGAAAGTCTGCATCAAATATGGCTATCAAATCACCTTTGGCTATTTCAAGACCTTCTTTTAAGGCACCAGCTTTGTAACCACTACGATCTGTTCTAGTTATATGAACAATATCCAGCCCGTTTGCTGCAAGTCGTTTTACATGAGCTGCAGTAGAGGCCACGGTTTCATCAGTAGAATCATCGAGAACTTGTATTTCTAACTTCTCTCTAGGATACTCGAGCAAAATGATATTATCTAGAAGTCGCTCCATCACATAGGCCTCATTGAAAACAGGTAATTGTATGGTGACATAAGGAACCTCGTTAGGATTAGAAAGATCTAGTAATGGCCCATTATCTACTCTTTTTTGCGCTCTTATGTAATTGAATAATAAATTGAGCTGCGCAAACGCATAAAACAATATCAACACTAGCGATATAGAGTAAATTACAATACAAATCCAGACCAATATCATTTTTTAAAACCGTATTTAAATATCCAAGTTAAAATTTTAACGCCTGCAAAGATAGCACCTTTAAGTGTACCTGAAACTTTTGAAACACCTATTCTGTTTCTATATTTCATAGGCACTTCTAGATAAGAATAATTCTTTTTTAATGCTTTCAACTGCATTTCTACAGTCCAACCGTATGTACGGTCTTCCATTTGAAGTTCTAGTAGTTTATCATACTTAATTGCTCTAAATGGTCCTAAATCGGTAAAGCTAGAATTAAAAAACAACTTCATTAAGGATGTAGCAAGCCAGTTACCAAAAATTTGAGGAAATGTCATAGAGCCAGGTTCGCGCAGGCGCTTCACTCTAGATCCGACTACAAAATCTATATCTCTTTCAATTATAGGCGTTACTAGTTCTGTAAGTTGCTGTGGATAGTCGCTGTAATCACCATCTAGAAAAACGATGATATCTGTTTTCTCATTTATAGAAGCCACATACTGCATTCCTTTGAGACAAGCGTTGCCATAACCAGGTGTATGTTCTTCTACTACAGTGGCACCAGCGTTTCTAGCATTTATAACAGTGTCATCGTTTGAATTGTTACTACAAACAATGATTTCCTTAACTATAGAAGGAATATCTTTAATGACTAGCGAAATAGAATCGGCTTCATTATAAGCGGGAATTATAACTCTTATGATGGAATCTTGATTCAGGAGATTGACTTTTTAAAGTGGCGCAATTTAAGCATTATGAATTTCATGGCTTTGTAAAAAGACTATTTTTACCTTCGTAATTCCTTCAAAGAAAAATCAGGATGAGCTGCTTTGAAACTCCAGTAACTTGTCCATTCACCTATTTTTAGGTTCGATTTATATTCTTCAACTTTTGAAAGCGAAAACATCTTATAATACAGCACATAACCAGAAATTTGATTGTCCACATACTGTTTTTTAACTGTCCTATAAGAGCGGTAATCGTGAAAAACCCACCAGTTTTGTCGCTTATCGTTTTTAAATAAGCCTTCTTCTTTTAAAGTTTCTTCATCATAAAAATGCCAGTATCCATTCTTACGATTTGCTTGATAATGTCCTTGAGAAATAAGTGTGCCGTTATCATAATATTTCCAATAACCAGTTTTTTCACCATTAGAAATCCATCCTTCACTTGTCAGTAAACCATCTTCATATTTTTTTATGTATATTTTTTCTGCTTGTTTAAAGAAAAAACTCCCACAGAAAAAAAAGATAGCAAACAAGAATTTCATGACTAATGCATATTGATTTTCTTCAAAATTGAAGGAAATTCATCACACTTAAATCACAAAATAGTATACGTCTATAAAGTCGGGAGGAATTTTATATCATTAGGGAATTGTAAACATATTGATGATAGCAATGTTCTCGCTTTCGCGAAAGCGAGAAAAAAATATTCTTCTTAAAACATTATCACCTTATTACTTTCTGGTTTCTTACCGCCAAATTGCGAGAATTTATAAGTGAAACTAAGCATGAAATACTGTTGTAAAATTAAACTACTCGTGTCTGAAACAAAATCATCACTTATCGTACGACGTGTGTCAATAATTTGATTCAAAATATCATAAGCCTTTAACTTAACCGTAGCCTTATCTTTTAAAAATTTATAACCTAGACTACCTATTAAAACAAAAGAATCATCGTCAAAATCGCCCGAAATATTACCAAATTTATTGTATTCACCTCTTAACCCTAGAATTACATGTTCTGGCCATGATGTAGTAATATCTATAGCAGCACGGTGATTTACAAACTCTTGATCACTAATGTTTTCAATATCAAATTGAGTTCTATTTGCACTAATTTCATACTCTAATTCTACATCTATATAATCTTTTAATGAGTATTCTAGTGTCACTTCTGGCGCAATACGTATCGTTTCACTTTGAAATGCAACACCATTTGTAAATCCTTTATTCAAGGATAGATTTCCATCAATACCGATATCTAGATCTATTTCTCTATCGTCTTTTTTCCATGACTTACTAAAACTTGTATACAGGTAACCATTATATTCACCATCGATATTTACATAGGTTGTGGTCCTGATTAAATCTGCATCTGTAGTTGTAATTGCAGCAACACTATTATCTGTATAAGTAAAACCACCGCCAGAGTAAAAACCAGAGCCTTTTTCCCAGTCGTAGTTGCTAAGGTTAAAATAGACATTATGTCGCTGGCTCGCATCTAGATCAGGATTACCGATAACAATATTTTGAGGATTTGTCTGGTCTTCTACAGGTTGCAATTGCCTCACACTGGGTACTGATATGCTATTGCGATAATTGAGATATACTCTACCAAACTTACCAAATTTGTAATTCATGTTTGCATTTACATAAGGATCGGTAAACTCTTTATCAAAACTTGTATTTAAAAGTACGTCCTCGCTTTCTAGCGTTTGGTGAATGATACCACCACTTATATTAAGTCTAAAATCACCTTTTTTATATCGCAAGCCTATACTAGGTCTTTGCTGGCTACTCCTTACTTCAAAATCGTTGCTCAATAATGGATTAAAGACAAGATTTCCTGAACCATCACGATCAAAAATGCTACGTTTATTCTCTTGATTACCTGTTTCAAAATTGTAGTTTAAGGATCCAGTAATGGACTCACTCAATTTTTTATTTATATATGGAGTGATAGAAAACCGATTGTTTTCAGAATTATTATTAATAATTTGATCTTGGACATCTGGTGTCTCTGCATTGCCAAAATCATCAAAGGTGATCCTGACACTATTAAAATCACTTTGAGACTCATTTTTATTTCTATTCACATTACCATACAGACCGTAGTAAGTTCCTTTTTGCTGAGTTCTACGAGAGAAATTAAAGTTAGCACCCAATGACTGGTTATCTGAATTAGAGATAGAGGATGTCACTACGTTATTGATAGTATTATTATTATCATCGGTAGAAATAGAAGAGCTTGAATTATTACTAAAGTTATTTGAGAAGTTTATATTAGGTCTTATATTTATAGAAGTTAGAGTATCTGGTTTTACCTCTATACGTCCACTAATTCTATGGTTATCTCCTGCCGTTTCACCGCGATTAGACCCAATTGTATTGAAGGTTCTATCTGGCAAAAATGTTGTACGTCTTGTATCTGTTGCAGAAACAGTGTTATTGCCACCATAGAAATAATTCATTGAAGCACTAACTGTTTTTCCCCAATCATTAGACATGTTAAGACCAGCACTATCACTGGAAGTTATTCCTCCACTGCCTCCAAAGTTTACACCATTAACCCCAAAGCTACCGTTACTGCTTCTAGAAATTGAATAAGCACTGCTGCCCATGGCGTCATAAATTTCGTCAAAAGAGAAACCAGGACTATTAATATTATTACTACTACCTAGAATACTTAACTTGAAGTCATTATTGAAGTAATTTGCAATACCACTCATGGAATACCTATCGTCAGTACCAGCTCCAGCAGTTAATCTAGAGAACCATCCTTTGTTTTTATCTTTGTCAATGGTAATATTAATTTCGCTGGCGTTTGCATCACCATCTTCTCCTGTAGCCTTTTGTGTATCAGTTTTAGATTCTGTTACTTGAATTTTATCAATGATCTCTTTAGGTAAGTTTTTAAGAGCTACTTGAGGATCGTCGCCAAAGAACTCTTTACCATTCACTAGAATTTTAGAAACTTCCTTTCCATTCACAGTTATCTTTCCATCTTTATCCACTTTTACTCCTGGTAATTCTTTCATTACGTCTTCCAGGGTAGCATCTGCTTTGGTATTAAACGATTTTGCATTGAATTCTAGGGTATCTTGTTTTACTGTAATGGGTGCTTTTCGAGCTTTGACTAACACACTGTTAAGTGACTCTATATCATTACTAAGAGAAATTACACCTAAGTCTAATTCACGACCTTGCCTTAAATCCATAAACTTAGAATAGGTTTTATAACCTTGAAAGGAAGCGATAAAGCTAACCTCATTATAAGCAGTATTACCAGTAAGTGCAAACACTCCTTCTTCATCTGTTATAGAGTAGGTAATTAAAGTAGAGTCTTTGACACTTTCTAGGTAAATAGTGGCACTTTGCAACTTTTCATTTGTTAAGGAGTCTTTTACAACTCCTTTTATACTAAATGATTGCGCGGTAGAATGCATGGCAAATAAAATTGCAACACATGAAAATAAGAAAAATCTCATTATGTAGTATGGTTAGTTTCTATAGGAATTTACGTATCAGAAACGCAAGGATATACGATTAATTATATAAGAAACAACCTATTAACACTCTGTTAAGATTTTATATCGATAACAGAGTATTACTACATACTCGATTATTAAATTATTACTGATAATTAGTACCTAAGAAAATAAACAAACTACTTCTTACGCATGTATACACTTATAGGTACACCATGAAAATCAAAGTGTTCTCGCAATTGATTTTCTAAATATCTTTTATAAGAATCACGCACATATTGCGGTAGATTGCAAAAGAATGCAAATTGAGGTTGTGGCGTAGGTAACTGAGTGATAAATTTAATTTTTACAAATTTACCTTTTAACGATGGCGGCGGATAATTCTCAATTAAAGGAAGCAAAGTTTCATTAAGCTGACTGGTTTTGATTTTTTTTGATCTGTTTTTGTAAACAGCTACCGCGGTCTCAATAGCTTTATGAATTCTTTGTTTATTCAATACCGATATAAAAACGATAGGAACATCAGTAAAAGGCTCCATTTCTTTTCTGATTTTGGCCTCAAACTCTTTAGCTGTATTTGTCTCCTTATCTACAAGATCCCATTTATTCACTAAAACAACAATACCCTTGCGATTACGCTCTGCAAGCCAAAATATGTTTTGTACCTGACCATCAAAACCTCTAGTTGCGTCTAGCATCAAAATACACACATCAGAGTGTTCAATGGCTCTCACACTGCGCATTACACTATAGAACTCAAGATCCTCACGCACCTTTTTCTTCCTACGTATTCCCGCTGTATCCACTAAATTAAATTCAAAACCAAAACGATTGTATTTTGTATCAATAGAGTCACGTGTAGTACCTGCAATATCAGTAACTATATACCTATCCTCACCTATCAATGCATTGATAAAAGAACTTTTTCCAGCATTAGGTCTACCTACCACCGCAAATCTTGGTAAATCATCCTTCTTTACCTCTACAGTATCTGGAAGCACTTTCACTACTTCATCTAGCAAATCTCCTGTACCACTACCATTCATACTGGATATAGAATAATATTCTCCTAGACCTAGATTATAGAATTCATAAGCGTCTTGCTCACGTTGATTATTATCAACCTTATTGACTACTAAAAAAACAGGCTTAGTAACCTTACGCAATAATTTTGCAACATCCTCATCCATGGGCGTTATACCTTCTTCAGCATTTACCATGAAAAGAATGGCATCAGCCTCGTCAATAGCAAGTTCTACCTGTTGATCAATTTCTGCCTCAAAAACATCATCACTACCTATTACGTAACCACCGGTATCTATTAAAGAAAATTCTTTACCGTTCCAGTCACTTCTACCATAGTGTCTATCTCTAGTGACACCACTTACAGAATCTGTGATCGCCTCTCTACGTTGAATCATACGATTAAAAAGAGTCGATTTTCCTACGTTAGGTCTTCCTACGATTGCTACTATACTCATGATACTTTTATTTGAGTTTGCAAAGGTAGTTTTTTATTGAGTATAAGAGCAGTAGCTTTATGAAGATGTTTGATTAAAGTTTCGCTTTCGCGAAAGCGACAACATACCACAACTAAAAAAGAATATGAGTTATTTTTAACGTAGAATTATTTGGCTCTATCTATTACATAATCCACCATTTTGAGAAGCGAGTTTTTATACTCTGAATCGGGATATGTGTTTAATATGTCTAGCGCTTCGTTTTTATATCGATACATAGAATCGATAGCATAATCAAGACCACCATTACTTTTAACATAGTCTATTACCTCGCGCACGCGTTTTTTATCTCTATTGTGTTTCTTTACCGAATTAATCAACCACTTTTTGTCTTTAGAGGATGCTTTATTGATACTATGGATAAGCGGTAGGGTCATTTTTTGCTCTTTTATATCAATACCAGTAGGTTTACCTATTCTTTGATTTCCATAATCAAAAAGATCATCTTTTATTTGAAATGCAACACCTATTAACTCTCCAAATTTGCGCATCTTCTCTACATCTTCGCCTTCTGGTTGTACTGAGCAAGCACCTAAACTGCAACATGCGGCAATTAAAGTGGCTGTCTTTTTACGTATAATATCATAATAGATATCTTCTGTGATGTCAAGTCTTCTAGCTTTTTCAATCTGAAGTAATTCTCCTTCACTCATTTCACGTACGGCAACACTTATAATTTGCAACAGGTCAAAATCCTTGTTATCTATACTTAAAAGTAAACCTTTAGACAAAAGGTAATCTCCTACAAGAACAGCTATTTTATTTTTCCATAGCGCATTTACTGAAAAAAAGCCTCGACGTTTAAGGCTATCATCTACTACATCATCGTGTACTAGCGTAGCTGTATGAATCAACTCAATTACAGATGCACCACGATAGGTACGATCATTTACCTGACCTTTTCCTATCATCTTTGCAACTAGAAAGACAAACATAGGTCGCATTTGCTTTCCTTTGCGATTAACGATAAAATGTGTAATACGATTAAGTAGAGCTATACGGGAAGCCATGGAAAGGTGAAACTTCTTTTCAAAAAGCTCCATTTCATGAGCTATAGGCTCTTTAATTTGCTCTACAATTTTCATAGGTTACAAATATAATCATAGAGTAAATGTAAATTAAGAACTGTAACTTAACATTTAGAATATTTATCCATCTTATAAATAAAAAATCAGGCTTTCTTAAAAAAGAAAGCCTGATTAATAATGTACTTATAAAAATTTAAAATTATTCTTTTATAAACTTTCTAGTTATAGTAGCGTCGTTACTCAAAATATTTAGAATATAAAGACCTGGTTTTAAATCTTCAATATTTGTATTTATCTCTGTGTTATTCACAACTACAGATTTGATTAACCTTCCATTGAGATCAACAACTTCTATTGAAGATAATTGCTGGGATGGACTGGACACCGTTAATATATTATTTGCAGGATTAGGATAGACTTTTACACTTGCCTCGTTTAAGACTTCGTCTTCATTGCTTAATAAGTTACTTGTTGCTACAGCTCTAGAGACATAATCCTTGAAAGTTAAAGTAGTAGCCGAAGTATTTGCTGTAACTGGTGGAGTTGCTGAAGGATTTGCAGCTGTAGAAAAGGCTAAGAAATCAACTTCTAAAGGTACTTGATTCGGTACCCAAAAAGCACTACCTATTGTTGCATTTCCAGCATTAGGATCTGTTTTCCAAAAAACCTCTCCGGTTGAAACGTTATAAGAACAGCCTATTGTATAATCTGTATTAGGACTAAGTACAAGACCATTTGCAGCTAAGCCGATTCTAAAAGTACCAGGCGTACCATTATTATTAAGATAAGCTATTCCAGAAAGTACACCTGTTGATGTATCATAAGAATAACCGATACAAGCAACAGTAGCTGGAGCGTTAGGATCTGTACTTGGGTTATCTGCAAATACTCTCATTCCAATTTGATTCTTACTTGTTGTTGCTGGACCTGTATTGAACGTATATTCTAATTCAATCACATCATTACCAACAGTGCGATTAGACCAAGAAACATCAAGCCCATCTTTCCACATTGCTCTTACTCCACTATCACCATCTGGTCCGGTCAAAGTAAAATTTTTATCTGTACTCATTCTTACAGTGGCAATTTGAAAATTTGAATTACCAGCATTAGTTGTTGTGGTAGGAGCGTCACCATTTGTAGCAAAAGTAAAGAAACCACCTTGACCAGCCACACTACCATCAAATACAGTACCGACATCACCAGCAACTAGACTGTTAAAATTTTCCACTTCAAGAACTTGACTAAAAGAAGTTAAACTTAGAGCAAAAGCTCCAATTAAAAGTATTGTTTTTTTCATTGTGTAGGATTTTATGTAAAAATAATTAATTCAACAAAACATTATTAAAAGATATGTTAAAAGGAGACGTGATTAAGTTAAATATTAAATAGAAAGTTGATATCAACACATTAATAAGTCGTAATCATTAAAAATGCTATTACAATTATGTAATCAACTGTGAATATTGCTAAAAATACGTTAGTCTAAAAAATGTGTGATTCTATCGAAAAACAGAGCGTTTTTGAACAAAAACGCTCAAATAATCATCAATCATTAAACACTTTCATTAGAAAACTATATCTTTATTTGATCTAAAACAAAAATTCTTTAAAATGAAAAAAATTACAATCGTCTTTTTGATGCTATTAAGTATTCAAATGACTTTCTCTCAATTCTCAGAAGACTTTAACGCAGGAGTCGTGCCACCTGCAGGATGGACACAATTTCCTGGTTCAAATGGATTAGGTACCGTACGTGAATGGGTAGTTGCCGGTACAGCTCCTAATCAATATGCATTAGTTCAATTTGAAGATGTGACCGACGGAATGCTTGCAGAAGACTGGTTAGTAA
>CAZBCH010000308.1:0-10700 GCA_964490235.1 uncultured Flavobacteriaceae bacterium
AGCTTATGAATTAGAAAAAAGTGAAGGAATAGTTGTTGAACAAATTATTCGCCCTACTGGACTATTAGACCCTATCATAGAGGTGAGGCCTAGTCAGAATCAAATAGATGATCTTGTAGAAGAAATACGTATAAGAGAAGAAAAAGATGAACGCGTTTTAATCACCACTCTTACAAAACGCATGGCAGAAGAACTTACAAAATATCTTACTCGTATAAATGTGCGATGTCGCTATATTCATAGTGATGTAGATACCTTAGAACGAGTGGAGATCATGTCTGATTTGCGTCGTGGAATATTTGATGTTTTAATAGGTGTTAACTTATTGCGAGAAGGACTAGATTTACCAGAAGTATCACTTGTTGCTATCCTCGATGCAGACAAAGAAGGCTTTTTACGTAATAATAGATCTTTAACTCAAACGATAGGTCGTGCGGCTAGAAATGTGAATGGTCTTGCAATTCTATATGCAGATAAGATTACAGAAAGCATGCAAAAAACAATAGATCAAACAGAATACAGACGATCTAAACAAATAGCTTACAATGAAGCAAATGGCTTACAACCGACAGCGATTAAAAAGAAATTAGAAACCGCTTTGTATCGCAAAAATGCCGCGACTTACGCCATCGAGGAAACTCTTACTATGAAAGCGGCTGAAGAAGAAGCAGAATATCTTTCTAAAGCCCAACTAGAGAAAAAAATTAGAGATACTCGTAAAATGATGGAAAAAGCAGCTAAAGAATTAGATTTTATGGAGGCTGCAAGACTGCGCGACCAGATCAAAATGATGCAAGAAAAGGTGAAAAACGCATAAATCTGAAGTTATTATTGTTTAAACGATAATTTTAAACTGTTAAACGTTTTTTTAAGTTAAAGAGTATACAATCAGAGTTTAACGGCTTAAAAAGCTTCTTTCTATTTTTACTCTATCGTTTGAAATGGAATAAATATCTATATTTAGAGGCTCGAATAGTAAGTATAACCCTATGAAATACAGCTACCTTATTCCTCTTCTGCTTTTAAACTTTTTGTCTTACTCTCAAGTTGGTATAGGTACTTCATCGCCTACTGCTGATTTAGAAGTTATCTCAAAATCAGGACTGTCAAGTGGTGAATTTAATGGAATAATAGTACCTAAAGTTACGGTGCTTCCCACAGGAGCAGATTTACCTACCGATTCTCAAACTGGACTCGTTATATATTTAGATTCTAACGATGCTGCAGAAGGTTTTTACTTTTTTAATGGCACATCATACCAAAACGTAAATGCAAGTGCTGCATTTTATAATTTGGGAACCACTGATAATGCTACTAATACAACAAATGAAATTTATAGATCTGGAAGAACTAAACTAGGCTCTAATGCTGTTTCGGCTTCTGTTCTTAGCGTTGGTAATTTAGGTGCATTGGCGTCAGAGGACAGAACGGTTTTAAGCGTCTCAAACCGTCATTCAAGTGCTGCTGCTGCTGCATCAACACCTGATACACGCACATTAGATTTAAGCAATACAAGTCAAACAGGACGTAATAAAATAGGTTTATATAATGAAGTTTCAGTTTCTGGTGTTGGTACACATATAGGAATAGACAATAATGTTGCTGTAAATAATGGAAGTACTTTTTCAAATTTTGGAATTAGAAATGTTATCGGATCAAGTACCACATCAGGACAGGATATAAATGGTATCTCTTCAACAGCAGGTAATGCAAGTGCAACGGGAACTGTTTACGGAATTAGAAGTATAGCTTTGAACGATGGATCAAATAATGCATATTCAGGATATTTTCAAGGAGATCATTTTGCAATAAGAAACGGTGATAACTCTACAGGTTATGAAATGCCTACCAATAACGGTACTGCTGGTCAGGTTTTGACTACTAATGGTGCTGGAGTTGCAAGTTGGCAAAATACTGCTGCTAACAAATCAATTGTTAGAGCATATATAGGAACACAGTGGCAAGCAACTACTGGATCTTCTAATCCAGGGGATTATTTGATTATGGAGTTTGATAATGAAACTATTGATACAAAAAACGAATTTGACACTTCCACTTACACATTTACTGCACAATCAACTGGTTATTATAGAGTATCAGTTCAAGTAAGTTCAAATGACTATAATGGAGCTACTACACATGGCTTAGCTATTTATAAAGGTGTGAATTTAGTTGCTCAAGACGTAAGAAGACATACTGATTTCGGTTCTTCTTCCGAAGATAATATTAATAGATCGCTAACAGATATTATTCAATTAAACACAGGAGAGCAAATTACAATAAGATTTAATGATAACTTTGCAACCTTTGCCGCTAGTACAGAAAGAAATTTTTTCACAATTCAACAGCTTTAAATCTTTTTAAATACTTTAACCTTTATAATCTTTTTATAACACTTTCCTCTTCATAAAATTTACCTTTGTTCAAAATTAAAACAATGAGGTATATCTATGTGTTTTTTATAATGATCCTACTTAGTTCTTGTAATGCTGATGTTAGTGATCAAAAGGTAAAAGTGTCTGAAGAAAGTAATAACTCTATTGTAAACTACGAAAACAGACAACTCTCACAAGAATTTAAAGACTACTGGTACAATGGTACGGCTGAGATATCGAGTTATGATATTAATGTAGCCCGCTATGGTGAAATGAGAGCAGGAACTGGTGTAATGATTTTTGTTACCGAGCCATTTGATAACAAAGATCAAATAAAAGCAGATCAGACCAAAGAAAGTAATCGACCTGTACTTAAATTAAATGCTACTCGAGACTTCTATACAGGAATTTATCCTTACAAGATTATGAGTAGTACCTTTTTACCACTGGATAAAAAAGATAACGCCATTAAAATTGCGACTTCTGTTCAAGAATGGTGCGGTCATACCTACATGCAATTAAATCAACATAAAGCTAGTTATGATGTGACTCTTCACTCCTACTTTCAAAGTGAAGGAAACAAAAATTTTACAATTGATAACGTATTAACTGAAAATCAAATTGCTGCTCAATTAAGAATCAATCCCAAAGAAATGCCTACTGGCGATTTAAAAATTATACCAAGTACAGAGTATTTGAGATTAAAGCATATAGCTGCAAAACCTTATGATGCTGTTGCAAAATTAAGTGAAATACCTGATGGTTATTTATATAGTGTTAAGTTTACCGATTTAGGGAGAACCATAGCCTTTAAAACAGAAAAAGAATTTCCTTTTAAAATTCTTTCTTGGATGGATCGTTATAATGATGGCACAGCACCCATGGTTTCTACTGGAACACTTAAGAAAACAATTAACACAGCATATTGGGCAAAAAACTCAAATCAAAATGCTGTATTAAGAGACAGTCTAGGTTTATGAAAGAGTTCTTATTAAAACCTCAGGTGATACTTACCTTGAGTTTATTTCTATTGACATTTATAACACATCGCATCATTATATGGAGTGCGATTAAATTATCTAAAAGAGTTTCAAGAACTGAATTACGTAAACAGTATCTTAATAGGTATACAGGATATGTTATTTGGAGCATTTGTATAATAACAATAATTCTAGTTTGGGGATTTTCGACCGATGGTTTCTTTGTCGCATTAGGTTCGACCTTTGCAGTAGTAGGCGTCGCTTTATTTGCAAACTGGAGTATTCTAAGTAATATTACTTCTAGCTTTATACTATACTTTACATTCCCTTACAAGATAGGTGACCGTATAAGAATACATGATAAAGACTTACCAGTAACTGCGGTTATAAGTGATATTAAAGGTTTTTATACCCTATTAATTACAGACGAAGGTGAAAATATAACGTACCCAAACAATTTACTACTTCAAAAAGGAGTTTCAATTCTACAAGAAAGAAAAGAGTCTATTTTTGATATCAATAATCATGAAACAGACCCTACCGTATAATAACTATTAAAACTATTTGCTAGTCATGGACTTAAGCGATCAACTCAAAAATCTTTTTCCGGATCACGATTTTAAAGAAGAAGAAAAACCAGAAAAAAGCAACATCTGGTTACAGGAACAGCCACTGGAATGTAAGTTTGAAAAACGTAAAGGCAAGGTAAACACTGTAATAGACGGTTACACAGGTGCCACCGCTGATTTTAAAATTCTCGCCAAAGAATTAAAAACTCAGTTAGGTGTAGGTGGTAGTTTTAAAAACGATCAAATCATTATCCAAGGTGATTATAGAGATCGTATTATGGAAATGCTTAAGGAAAAAGGCTTTAAAGTAAAACGAGTAGGTGGTTGATTTTGAAATATTGCTACATACTTGTAAGTAATGTATAATTATCATAAGGCATAAAAAAAGCTCCAATTTCTTTTAGAAGTTGGAGCTTTATAAATTAAGATCTATAAGTTACTCATCACCTACTATATGTTCAATAGCAGCGGCAAGTTTAAAATCTTTCTCGGTTAAACCGTTAACATCGTGGGTAGACAGAGTGATTTCTAACGTACCATAAGTGTTATGCCAGTCAGGATGATGCTCCATTTTTTCAGCCTCCATTGCTATACGAGTCATTACTGAAAAACAATCCATAAAATTGTCAAACTCAAAAGTAGTATGAATGGCATCATCATAATAATCCCATCCTTCTATATTCTCTAAATGTTTTTCAATCTGTGCTTCTGTTAATTTTTCCATTTTATTTTTATTTACCGTCAAAGGTATTTTTAATTTTTCTCTTAGCCTCGCCTAAGCCTTCTTTAATTTTACCTTCTGCTTGATCAGCTTTTCCTTCCGCTTGAGTAGAAGAATCGTTTGTCAATTTTCCGAATTCTTCCTTTACTTTACCTTTTGCTTGATCTATTTTACCTTCTATTTCCTTGTCGCTCATAATATTTGTTTTTGTGATTATGTTTAAATATAGTTACGCTTTCGCGAAAGCGGACACAAAAAAATCTTAATCCTGCATTAAGAGAATCATAATACTTCTCAAACTATTATCTTTAGACCATGAAAATGTTCACCCTAATATTACTAGTTTGCTCTATGTGCACTGCACAAATAGACTCCTTAAATCAAAATGAATTTAAAGATCCTGTGCATTTGAGAGAAATACCAAGACATAATTTGATCATAGACTTAGGAGTGACACAGCCAGCTGGAGATTTTAAAGATATTTCTAGAAGTGGATTGAATATAGGAGCTGAATATGCTTATTATTTAAATAACAAAATAGGCTTAGGTGTGAGTTTGCGTCATCAGTATAACGAATTTGGGTATTTAGATTATAGAAATGACGAGAACACAGCCGTAAGTGATAATAATTATACTAACACTTCTATAGCGATAGGACCGACCTATTCTTATACTAAAAAGCGATTTCAATTTGATGTTTTTGCAAAAGCTGGTGTTGCCTTTTTAAACAATCCAGAAAATAGAATTTCTCAAATAGGTATAGGAAATACAATTCCTTTTTCTAGTGATAATGAAAATTCGTCATCACCTAGTATGTACATAGAAGGAGGATTGAGGTTTAACTATTACTTCCGTAGATCAGTGCAAGTTTTCTTTTCTCCTCAATTCAATACAACATTTGGAAACCCTTTGAGTTATTTTTATAATGACGAAAATGCTACTACAGTTATCCCGTCATACCAAAAAAATGATATAAATGTTTCTAATATACTCTTTAACGTAGGAGTTAAAATTGCTATCGGTAAAGAGTATAGCAATGGAGAAAAGCGTTTAGATGACTATTAATTAATAGATAAAATCTAATACATTCAATAATTATATTCATTTATAAAGATTGCTGCTTTTATTCATAAAAGTTTCAAATTGTTCTATTAACTTGATCTTTTCATATTAGTTCAATACCTTATTTTTGCAAAAACAAAAATTAGATCATGCTTATATTAGGTATTGCTGGTGGAACTGGTAGTGGAAAGACCACAGTTGTAGAACAAATGGTTCATGAGTATCCAGATCACGAGGTTACTGTTATTTCTCAAGATTCTTATTACAAAGATACTAGCGATTTAACCTATGAAGAGCGCACAAAAATAAACTTTGATCATCCTGAAAGTATTGATTTTAATTTACTAGAAAAACATCTTCTCGAACTTAAAAAAGGTAATTCAATAGATCAACCGGTTTATAGTTTTAAAGAACATAATCGTACAGGAGAAACGATAAGAACAGCGCCTAGTAAAGTTGTAATAGTCGAGGGAATTCTCATTCTCACCATGCCACGCATACGCGAGTTATTTGATATAAAAGTTTATATAGACTGTGATAGCGATGAGCGTTTAATACGCAGGCTTAAAAGAGATATTGCAGATCGCGGCCGTGATCTGAATGAAGTGCTTGAGCGTTATCAAAATACGTTAAAGCCTATGCATGAGCAGTTTATAGAATCCACAAAATTATATGCTGATGTTATCATTCCTACTAACCGTTTTAATACGGTAGGTGTTAAAATCTTACGCACGATTATTGACCAAAAGCTGGGATAATTCATTAAATTTCCACTTATGGGACTAAAAGATTTAAAAACAAATCCGTGGTGGCGATTTTTTAGTAACAAATACACCATCATCACCATTTTATTTACCATCTGGATTTTATTTCTAGATGGAAGTGCATGGACTACATCACATAGAGAGATTAACAAAGAGCTTGCAGAAAAGCAAGAAAATGCAGATTTCTATATGAAGGGTATTGCTCGAGATAAAGCAAAAATTGCAGCCTTACAAGACAGTGCTGGTCTTGAAAAATTTGCAAGAGAACGTTATCTAATGAAACGTGATAATGAAGAGGTATTCATTATTCAACATCCAGATTCTGTAAAAGCAAAGCAGTCTGACTAATCGTTTTACTTCAGTAAAGTAACTAATAATTTATTTGAGGAAGCATTCAACTGCTCATCGTTAGTCATGTTAGTATTACCTGTCCAGTAATTAATCCTTGGACCTACTCTTACATCAGTAGTAGAACCTTGCATAAAAGATAAGTACAGCTGCACATTTATCGTATAGGTTCCAGCTGGTAGCAATTTTACATAGAAAAATGAAGATTGATTTAGTAGATATGATGCATTAGAACCAGGCGCGTGAATGAATGGCATATAACCTACTGAGTTTTGATCTCTTACTCCATTAATATTTAAGGCCGTAAACATTTGTGCATATCCATTTGAAGAAGATGCATTTGCTTGACCAGGAAACATGATCCAGTCAAATTTAACCTGTGTAGGCTCATCTAAAGTAAAACTAGCTGTAAGATTTGGAACGTTGACCCATGTTCTATAATTTAAAGAAGTGGTTATGCGCAACTCTGTAGAACTAATGGAATAAGAAGGTAGCGTTACATTAGGTTTACGTTCTAAGCATATCCATTCTGGTATTGCAGGTGTTCCATAATTTACAGTAATACAATCTAAATCTGTATTGAAAACAGTAAGTCCTGCTGCAGGAAGATGAATATTACTAATTTGAGTTTGAGACATTCTAGGAGGTAAAAAGCCTTTATCGGTGCTTTCTACATCTAGAATTGCAGATTCATTTGGAGTGTCTGTATTGATTCCTACTTGACCCTTGGAAAAGTTGAAAATCAGTATGATAGCGAGAATAGTTAGTTTTTTCATACGCCAAAAGTAAATTTAACAACAGTTAAATATGTCGAAATTTTTAATTTATTTTTAAGATTTAGTTTAAATGTATAAAATGTTCGACGACTACTACTGATCTGTTTATGAGAGATTTAAAAATCAACCTCAATAGATTTAAAAAACATATTTTTGTAATTGAAAATAGACTTAAATTAAATGGCTTTAAACAGACTTTTTAAAGATTTTGAACCAGTTTCTGAGGCACAATGGAAACAAAAAATCCAAATGGATCTTAAAGGTGCTGATTATAATGATACACTTCTTACTGCAACTCGGGAAGGAATCGATATTAAGCCTATTTATCATAAGGATACGGCGCACCATTTAAATATCCCTAATCGATCTACAAAAACTAACGATTGGTATATTTCACAAAAGGTTTATGCAGGAAATGCAACTGCAGCAAATAAGAAAGCACATGATATCTTAAATCGTGGTGGCGAAGGCATCATCTTTACTGTTCCTAATAAAGATATAGATCCTTCTATTTTGCTTAAAGACTTGCCTGAAGTCGGTATTCAAATACATCCACAGTTTTTTGACTTAGAATATATAGAATCACTGCATAAAATTGCTCCTACAGCTTATGTACATGTTGATATTATTCATCAACTCATCTGTGAGGGAAATTGGTTTCAAAATAAAGATCAAGACCATAAAAATTTAGATGATTTTATCAATAAGTTTGAAGGATATTTCTCAAATGTTACAGTAAACACAAGCTCATATCAACAAGCTGGAGCAACGATAACCCAAGAACTAGCCTATTTTACGGCCCATCTTAACGAGTATTTAAATCATTTCAATGATGTTGGTAATTTGACCGCTTTCAAGGAGCGCAGCGACGAAGAAGTTTATGCCGTGCCAGGACACGGTACGAAAGCGGAAAAAAGAATCAACATCGACACCGCAATAGGAAATAACTATTTCTTTGAAATTGCAAAATATCGGGCTTATCGCATTTTAACCAAAACCTTAGGTGATGTTTACGAAATCGATTTAGGATGTTATATAACCGCTACTCCTAGTCTACGCAACAAATCCTTGATGGATTATAACGTAAATATGCTACGTACAACTACCGAATGCATGAGTGCCATAATGGGTGGCGCAGATACATTGTGTAACATACCTTATGATACCTTTTTCAATAAAGAAAATGAATTTGGCGATCGTATTGCTCGCAATCAATTGCGCATATTAAAAGATGAAGCCTATTTAAATAAAATAGGCAACGCAGCAGATGGTTCTTACTATATCGATACTATCACAAAGCAATTGGTAGAAAAAGCTTTAGAAATATTTAAAACCATAGAAAATGCTGGTGGTTTTGTACAATCCATTTTTGAAGGTACAATCCAGCGCAAGATTAAAGAAAGTGCGCAACAAGAACAAGAAGATTTCAATTCTGGAAAACGTATTCTTATAGGAGCAAATAAACACATAAATGCAGACTTACCGCTTCAAAAAGAATATGAAATATTGCCATTTGTAAAGGTAAATCCACGTAAGACGCTCGTTCAACCTATTGTTGCTAAAAGAATTACCGAAGATCTAGAGAAATCTAAAATTGCAAAACTGTAATGATTGATAAGATAAAAACTATTCGGATTAAGTTTCTGGTAATACCTTTACTTATTACATTACTTGCCGCCTGTTCTTCATCTTTGGATCAAGAATCATTAATAGGCACTTGGAAAATAATATCTATAACTGAAGAATCTAGTGATCAGCCTTCAGGATTATGGGTTAATAAAAATAAGGTTATCATGTCTAGCCTTCTTTTAAAAGATGATCTTTGGATTTTTAAAGATGATCTTACATTGAAACATGAAGGTAAATTAGCAATATGGCCGCAACCGAGGTCCTATCAACTCTTAGGTGATGAATTATTTTTTTATTTAGGTGATATAAAAGATAATCCCGATCACAAACCTTTAGGAAAACTTACCATTAGTAGTAGTGATAATAATGAGTTTTCTATAAAAATCAACGGCCGTAAAGGTGACGATACAAGAACAGCCGTATTCAAAAGAATATAAGATGAGTAGAAAAGACATCACAAACATAAAACCCAACTATGATTTTCATACCGCACGCCCAGAAACGCCAGACTATGAAACATCTGAAGGGATTTCTATAAAAAAAGAATACAAAAAAGAAGACGTCGCAGATCTAGAACATCTTGATTTTGTGGCAGGAATAGCGCCTAATTTACGTGGTCCCTACTCCACTATGTACGTGCGTAGGCCTTGGACAGTTAGACAATACGCTGGTTTTTCAAGTGCGACAGAATCTAACGCTTTTTATAGAAGAAATCTCGCTGCTGGACAGAAAGGACTTTCCGTAGCATTTGATCTCGCTACACATAGAGGTTACGACAGTGATCATGAACGTGTTGTAGGTGATGTTGGAAAAGCGGGTGTTGCAATCGATAGCGTTGAGGATATGAAAATCCTTTTTGATTCCATTCCATTAGATAAGATGTCGGTTTCTATGACTATGAATGGCGCCGTGTTGCCTATCATGGCTTTTTACATCGTTGCCGCTATGGAACAAGGTGTTGATCCTAAATTATTAAGTGGTACGATCCAGAATGATATCCTTAAGGAATTCATGGTTCGCAATACGTATATCTATCCGCCTACTCCTAGTATGCAAATTATCTCAGATATATTTGAATATACCAGCCAGAACATGCCTAAGTTTAATTCAATTTCTATTTCTGGTTACCACATGTATGAAGCTGGTGCAACTAGCGATATAGAACTTGCTTACACACTTGCCGATGGTCTCGAATATGTGAGAAAAGGTCTAGCTGCAGGAATGGATATCGATACCTTTGCGCCTCGCCTATCTTTCTTTTGGGCAATAGGAATGAATCATTTTATGGAAATTGCAAAAATGCGAGCAGCGCGCATGCTTTGGGCAAAAATGATCAAACAATTTAATCCTAAAAACCCTAAATCACTTGCATTAAGAACACATTGCCAGACTTCTGGATGGTCGTTAACTGAGCAAGATCCTTTTAATAATGTAGCCAGAACTACAATTGAAGCTGCTGCTGCGGCATTTGGTGGA
>CAZBCH010000309.1:0-2472 GCA_964490235.1 uncultured Flavobacteriaceae bacterium
AACAGTTCCATTACCAGTTAATCTTCTAGAAAAAACTTGTTCATCAAAATCTGGATCATTAATAGTATAATTAATAATATCTTTAGACCAATCAATAGAGATGTTGTAATTATAATTCCATTTTTTTTTAGTTGCTACATCATAACTTAATCCTAGCCTAAATGTCCTGTAATTTTTATGTTGCCAATCAAGAACAGCTGGCGTAAAGTCTCTTTCAAAACTATGTGTTTGTGAATAATTTACTTTTACTCCTATATTTTCTATAAAAGATCTTTCTTGCGCTGCCGAAAAAGAAGCAGCGAGTAGTATACTCGCTGCAATTAGATTTTTAATTTTGAGCATTTATTGTAACATTATTTTGTCGGTTCTATTAACACTCCATCCGTGAATAGATTTAGTGTCATTTTGAATTGCTTTAAACTTAATAACCTCATAGCCAGCCCAGTGCAATTCCTCATCTTTTGCTTTTACTTTTCTTCTTTTCTTTTCTTTGAAATCTTCTAAATCCTTATACACTTCACATTCTTCATGTTGATTAGAGCTTACATTTCCATCAACTTCAACATAAATATTGAGTCTTCTACATCTCCATTTTCCTCTTTTGTGTTTGAAACCTCTGGTTTTTGCTTTCGCTTTCGCAAAAATATACGAACCTCTCATTTTATGTCTCCAAGACACCTTTCTGTTACCAGTATAGACTATTTGACCATCATTATCGATGTCAGCAAGACATTCTTCAGTTAAAGTTACGGGATCACTATCATTATCATCAGTTCCATTGGCATAATTTTGAGGCGCTCCATAATAACCACCTACAATGAGTACATTCTCATTTTCCATCCATCCAGTATTGTTTCCACTTGGATCGTTTATTACATTTAGAAACAATTCCATTTCATAAATAGGTACTTGAATATAACCAAATCTAGTAAATTGAATTAAGTACTCACCTATATTAGCTTGAGCATTTATATTAAGCATAGCTCTCTGTTCTTCATCAAATATAAAATGATTGTAAGGACTATCACTTACATCAAAAGAGTCGTTTACTCCAAATTGATTTAACCAAGTATTCTCAAGTTGTATCAAATGAACTCTTAAACTGCTAAAAGAGTGGCTGTTTTCAAATTCTGTTAGAGGTAATTCATCATCAAAACCTGATAGTTCTTCAGCATCTATTAAATCGTCCTCATTTAAATTATTATTTTGAGAAACAAAGTTGTCATCATGAAATTCTACTTGCTCTTCAAGAGACATTTGCGTTTCATAAAAACTTTGCATACTTGGAAAATAAAGCATATCTAATAGTCCTGAACTAGGAAATGATACTTTATGGATAGCGTTTCCAGATTTGGTCGTGCCGACTGTATCTGTGTCTTCATTGATACTCTCCTTAGAACAGGAGAATAATACTACACCGCATATTAATACGGTAAAAATTGATTTAATTTTCATAATTTTGTAATGTTAAAAATTTGTAATTGGACTTACTGTTTTTGACTGTGAAAGCTTCTACCTGGTAGGAGCTTTTCGTTTTTTTGAATTAACTCTGTTCCTTGTTTTTATTTATACCATAAAGCTAAATCACAAATTCGTTTTGAGCATGAGTATAAATACCCAATTTACACTTCAATCAAAAATCACATAAATCCGCACATCATCCCCATCTTCATCAACTGCAGTAATTAATCGTTTTCCTTTTTTACCAGAAATGGCTAGTTCATGAAAGTTTTTGGTAGCTCCTAAAAATTCATCATCCATATACCAATAAACTTCTGTATCACTTTTCTTATGTGCAATTTCAAAAATGGCGCTGTTTTGCTCGCCTTCCACATTTTTAGTTAAAGTAATTGTGGTATTGTGTTTTGGTTTTATAAAACGCATTACATCATCTGTGGAAGGCACACAATCTGCTCTGTAATCTGGTAATGGTTGGTAACTAGGGTTGGCTCTTGAATAATAGTAGGACATGACTGGCGGCAACGTGAACCACGACTGTGTAATTATTTGTGATGCTGGCTCGCAATCGGCATTTACTTGATAGGTTTTTGTAGCGTCTAGATTTATGGCTTTATGGTACGGACACGAAGCAAATTTTTCTCCTACGACAGGAATATATTGGTTGATAGGTTCACACAATGGTGTGGCGAGATAACCAGATTGCTTACAGGTTTGAACTTCTAGCATATCGTCATAAGGTGGCGCAAACCATTGTTGCGTGGGCAATCTATTGAACAAATCAAAAAGTACTGGCGCGGCGCTGTCTATTCCAGTCATTTCTGCACGTCCTTCTCCGTCGGCATTTCCGGTCCAGACGCCTATGATGTATTTAGGTGTCACGCCTATCGCCCATGCATCACGATTTCCAAAACTTGTTCCTGTCTTCCATGCGATTTCTCTATCTGGATTAAAGAAGTGCCAGATTTCCTCGCCTTCTGGTCGGTTTACCTTTTTCATCGCTTCAAAGGTGTG
>CAZBCH010000310.1:0-9772 GCA_964490235.1 uncultured Flavobacteriaceae bacterium
AGTAATTTATATTAAAAAAAAAATCATGAAAATCGCTATAACGTAAGTTGTAGCGATTTTTTATTTTATAAATCTGAATATTTAAAGAAAATATAGAATCGACTGAAATCAAGACTAAAGAAATCAAGGTAACTGAAAGGCTTGAGCAAACTGAACAGACCGAATTTAAAAAAGAAGAAAATCCTGAAATCAAAGAAAGAAAAGAAAATATAGATTCACTGAAAGTTCAACAAGAATTCAACTTTGAATACATAAAATCTAGAACTACTGAATTACCTAAAGAAATTAATGTTTCATATAATATATCAAACAAGAATAAAAACTTTATACCCAAAGATTTTTTAATAAAATATATTAGTCCTAAAAAAGTTGACATTGGATTTCCTGAATCTTTGCCAGCAGATTACCCTGAATCTTATTCATTCAGAGCATCAAAAGAATATGAAGATTTTAACTTATTCACATTTTCATACGACGATGAAAGTTGCTGCACAACATTATATGCAGCGACAACCAAAAAAGACACGCTTGATATTATAAACATTGGAGTAATTGCATACTCTGGAGGAGATGCAGGTTGGGTTGGAGAAAAATATGGGAAATGGATAAATGATTATTCCATATCAAATGTAGAACCTTCAGAATATGATGAACCAGCACCTGAAGAGCCTACAGAAACTGAAATAGATACAATTTGGTCTGAAATTCAGATAAGTAAAAAAGGAATTTTAAAATATATTGAACATCACAAAGTTAAATATATTGGAAATAAACAAGTTGAATAAATACTGTTGCCAACACCGTGTATAATTAATGGCTAGTTCGGGCTTACTTACGAAAATCCTCGCGGATTTTCTATTCGGTTTGTATTTGCTAAATTAGTTGCTTAAATACGCCACTAATCATACACAAAACCGTTGTAACCAATTTAAGAAAATCGAATGCTAAAGAAGAAAAATCTGATTTTTATTATAATTCTAATAATCGGAATTTCAAGTTTCTATGGTTTTAAAAACTACGCTAAAAAAGTAAAAGATGAACATTGTCTTGCGACTCAAATTTCATCTAAAATATTTGACTTTAATACATTTGACCTAAAAGTTGACTCAAAGCTAAATTTATCGGATTTTAAAGTTGTGAACCAAAATAGCGGAAAGACAATCTTTGCGGACGGAAAAAACCAAAAAGGAATTAAAAACGAATATGGTCATTGCACTTTTGAATTGTTTTGGAAAGGAAAACAGGTTTATGAATTTGGACATTTTAAAATGAATAATTGGAATACGAATAAATACGAATTGAATATTGGAATGGAAAATAACGAACTAAAACCGAGTTTGGAAATTTATGGACCTGACAGCAAAAAAGCGGATTTGTATTTCAAAAAAATAATGGAATAAAAAACTGGTTACAACACCGTGTAAAAAACATTGCTTATTTTAGTTCAATCGTTTGGTAGTTGCTTTGTTTGCTAGCTTCTGATTTTCCTGCGGAAAATCCTCGCACACAAACACGCAACGTTCCTTACACATAAACGTTGTAGAGCATAACCGAAAAAACTAAAAAAGACAGAAATTGAGTTTTGATAAACCATTCCATAGAAATTATAGACCTGTAAAGAAAGGACCTAATTCAGGATATAGTTCTTGGGCTTATATTGTAGATAAGGAGTATGCAGAACATCCTGAGCACTATACTAGAGCATTCTCCATACTTCAAACAGATATATTAAAACTTTTTGAATATATAGAACCTTCAGACATTAATAATGTGGCCTATTCATTTCGAATACATGAATTACTAATACGAACATGTATAGAAGTTGAAGCGAACTTTAAGGCTATCCTGAGAGGAAATATTTTTAATCCTACATTTAAAAGTGGGACTAGAAAAGGCCAGCCAAAAACAGAAAAGGAATGGAATATTAATGATTTTAAGATCATCAATAAAACACATCATCTTGACGACTACTCAGTTCAATTGCCGTTTTGGCGAGGAACAAAAAACATACGGAAACCTTTTTTCTCTTGGAAAACTAATGGTTCACTAACTTGGTATCAAGCATACAATCAAACAAAGCACGATAGGTTGAATAATTTTGAAAAAGCCAATTTCGAGAATCTAATTGATGCTTTTTCAGGTTTATGTGTACTACTTTCATCTCAATTTAGAACAGAGGATTTTGCCCCAGGAGGACAAAGTCTAGGAGTAAATACCGATTCTTATTTTGGTGGTGGGTTTGGAATAGGAGATTTCCTAATGGTTGATTTTCCAGACGATTGGAAAGAAGAAGAATTATATGATTTTGATTGGGCAAAACTCAAGTTAGAGAATGATAGGTTTCGAAAAATTGACTATGATAAGATTTAAATAATACGCTCTACAACAAAGAACTGTGGTAAAAAATAATCAAACTCCAATTCATTTAAACACTAGAGTAATTCTGTAAGAATCATCATAAATGATACCTGATTTTGCTATGGCAAAGACTTGTTTTAATAACATGTAGACTTCTAAAATTAGGATAATGAACCACGTGATATTTTATTTTTGGCTGCCGTGAAGTTTCCTTTTATAAGCTGTATTTGTTTCCTATTTGTTGCCTAAAATCTTGAATCTCTTATATATCAACACTAGGCAAATACTGTATAGGGAAGTAAGAAATTTAGAATTGTACAATATTCTTGAATCAAATTAGACAAAAATCTTTTTATTGTCATTTTTTTAAGTTAATCTGGCATATTGCTGATGAATAACTTTACATAATATTTATAGTAAAACTTTTTTTTATAAGATGTAGAACCAGACGAACGCATTTTTTGAACTTTTCTTATCATTTTAAATGTAATCACCACAAGAAAAACTAATAGCGAACTAAAAAAAATAATCCAAAATAATTGCATTGTACTATAATAATTACTCAGAGGTTAGGGATGACTAGTTTTTTCAATAAGTAAGAAAATGCTAGCATAACAAATAAACGCTTTCAAAAAGTAACTTAAGTTAAATCTTATAAATTGTTTCTTAATTACCGACAAAGTGTAGGATTATAGGATATAAAGCGTAGTTAAATGAAGTGAACAGGTTATTCTTACTTAAAATTGCATCTAAATCAATTTATTAAACTTTGATAAAATCTTTCAGCTTTTAAGTTATAGCAAACCACATAGATTTAAATATTCCCATTTATAAGTATTTTAAAGTGTTTTGTTTTATCTTATTTTTAACGAAACCAACACGTTATGAAAATTCAATTCTTATTTATCTATCTAGTTGCTATCCTATTATCGACAAACTGTGTAGCTCAAGAAGTAAGTACGATCAAAGAAGGTGACATTATTAAACTTATTGCTCCTATAAAAGTTAAAACTGGTGCGGCAGTTAAGCGCCTTACGTCACAGACAGATACTTCTAACGATGTTACCGTACTCCAAAAAGGATATCTATTTCATGTAATCGAGATAAATAGTAGTGCTAAAACAGTAGAATTACTTGCTGTTGATTTTAAAGACAGTTCAGATTTTCTATCATCAAAAAAAAATGATTCAAAAAATCAGATGATTAGAAATCAATATAACAATAAAGTTTATGTGGTAGAGTTAGATGATTTCAAAAAATTTGCTCAATTATATAAATATACAAGCACTCCAGATGTTATTTCTATAGGAATAATTACATTACCTTTTAAAGCCAGAATAACTGGTGATAATGTCGCCTTTGATACAGAATTTAACTTTAATAGCACTGCAAACATAAGAGTTTATAGTTATAGGAATACCCATTTAAACTTACAAGTAGGCGCTGGTTTAGGATCAGTTAACTTAAATGAATCAAATACGAACTATTTAAACGGTACAGAAACTATTCAAGCACAAGATGTAAGAACTCTTACTATTTTATCAGGTCTTATGATATCACATCGTAATATTCAAGTGGGAATTTATGGTGGCTGGGATCATATTAATAATCAAAAAAGTTTTCAGTGGGAGAATAACGGTAAATTATGGTTGGGACTGGGAATAGGAGTAAATATTTTTAATAATAAAACTGAATCCACTATTACAGAACAAAGCACAGACTAAATGGTGTTACTGTAACTTAATTGATCTAAAAATGTTCGAACAAGTTGATCAGTACGATATGGCTTCACTATTATAGCGTTGAATCCGTGGCTGTAAATTTCTATGTCTGGATTATCAAAAAGGGTTGCGGTTAATGCTACAATAGGAGTAAAATTATCAAACTTTCTAATTTCTTGTGTTGCAATAATTCCATTCATTACAGGCATATTAATATCCATTAAAATAAATCATAGGTATTATGCTGAGCCATTGTAATTGCTTGTTTTCCATCACCAGCAGTTGAATACTTCATGCTTAATAAATCTAGAACTTTTTGAGTTACCAGTTGATTAATTTTATTATCATCGACTATTAAAACAGTTTTTCCAGATAATAATGCAACATTATCTGTAGGTACTTCTTTTGCTAGATTCTCCATACTACCGGCTTTGAGAGATATCTTAAATAAAAAAGTTGATCCTTGTTGATAAACACTATTAAGCTCAAGAGAGCTTCCTAGAATTGTATGTATCCTGTTTACTATAGGAATACCTAAACCTGTACCATTAGACTCAAGAACTCTATACTACTATTTGTAATTATCAATCTTTAAAGATTTTTGCAATAATTACTAATTAAACAGGTAAAACGCTAATATACTAATATATCTATTTGAATTACAGTGTTTTAAAATTTAAGCAATTAAAGATAGATTACCGATGAATGACCTATTGAAATATTTTTTTTTAAAATAATTAAAATATCAGCGCTTGCCTGATGGACTTAATAATCCTTTACTTTTGCCCCTTTATTATTAAAAAATCCATGAGCTACATTACCAGATTTTTTATATTTCATGACGCCTAATCCATCAATCCTATCGTCTATAAACATTCCTTTAAAAATGGATCCATCTACATAGGTATACATTCCATAACCAGTTCTTTTACCTAAATCTTTATATGCGCCTGTATAGACACTACCATTATTCCATGCATAAATACCTACTTGAGCTCTTTGACTTGAATCAAAAAATCCCCAATATTTATCACCATTACTATAAGAGTACATGCCAAATCCATCTTTACAATTACCGCGGCAATTTCCCGTAGTTTTCGCGTTTTTATAGTCATCATAAAAGGATTTCACTAATTTACCGTTTTCAAATAAACCTGCGCTAGTAATCTGATTTTCGGTATTCATGGTAAATCCATATCCATGTTGTTTACCGTCTTTCCATTGTCCTATATAGCGATTACCGTTTTTCCACTTATAAAATCCTGTACCAGACCTTCTATTTTTTAAATACTCTCCATGATAATAAGAATCGCTAGGGTAAGTGATATAGGCAACGCCTGTCATCTCACTATTTACAAACGTCGCTTCAGTTATTATATCATTTACGGCAATTTTTCCCCATCCTTCTTTACAATCACCTTCTATACATTTAAGATCATCAACTGAAGTTGTATTTTTAGTGCTAACTTCTTTATTTGTTTGTGAATCGAGTTGAGAATCTAACTCACCATTATAAGGTCGGCCGAATTTCACTTCATAGTTTTTTGCAATTCTAAAATCAATGAGAACATATAATGGTACATCGTCTATAAAAATTACTGGATCACCATTATCTAAATATTCAAATCTAGCTTTCTTATAATCTATATGATCTCCTTTAACAACTATAAAAAAATTGTCTTTATCTAATTCTCTAGTGTATACAATAGAAGATTCATCATCAGTTAATAACCTCATTCTTTTTAAGGAATTTGACTGATTTTTGTAGTCGTCCACAATGTAGGTTAAACCAGTTGCTTTTTCTACTCTATAATCTATCATATGAGGTCCTAAGAATGAAAAATTGCGACTTTTTACTGCGTTTTTACCATGTACATAATTGATAAATTTTCCGTCATAGGCATAACTTAGATATTCCTGATTTGTAGAAAGAATATTCGTGACCTTTAATCGAGTATTGACATCGTGATTTTCTTCAATAACATCTGGAATTGAATAATATATTAATTTAAGAGGGTCATAAATTACAAGTTCATTAGGTTTAATGCCCTTAGATATCATAAAGTCTTCTGCTCTTACATTATCAATAAAAGCAGCTTTAGTCTTTTCACCTTTAACCCCTAACTTATAGTAACCTAATTCTAATGTGTAATCCTTATTCTTATCACTGTAATAGCGATTATATGTATCAAAATGTTTTGCATCAGGATCGTTTGCGCTATAGAAATCTATTTTATTACCCTTGTGGTCTAGTTCATATTTGTACTCATAAGTGCCAGACTCTAGTACTTCTTTAACTAGATTTCCGTCCTGATAAAAATAATCTGCCTTAAATCCTGGTAATCCATTTTGGTTAGTATACTGAAGGCTAACTATTAATAAATCTTGGTTTTTCTTATAGGAATATTCTCGTTTTTGATAAAAACTTCCTTTTTTATTAATTGTAGTACTAATTAACCGATCCTGATTATCATATACATATGTTTTCTCATCACCATAAGAATCTTTTTCATATATCAGAAGATTTCTATCGTTGAACTTGTAATTTAATGTACTACCATTTTTATATTGAAATTTGATGATATTACCATTACTATCATATTCAAAGATATCGCCATAATTATTACCTACTATACGGTTATCCTCATAATAGTAACGAGTTCCAAAATTATAAAACAACTTTCCATCGGGAAGAAATAACTTTCTACCTGAGGCAAAAATATCGCCTTTGAGGTTAAAATGACTTTTATGTGTTTTATAACCTATTGGATTATAAGGAGCATTTATAAAATCTACTTTTTGTGCAATACCGCAGTTGGTGCTCAGAAAATAAAAGTAAAAAATGGTTATGAGTTTTATCGTTCTAAAGTACATGGTTATTCATTTAAACATTCTTTGCAAAATGATAAATTGATGCCATTAAAACAATAAGGCAATTGCCTTAAAGCACACTTAAAATGCAAGATATATTCGTGTTATGCGTTGATTCTTAATAAAATTGAGTATCATTTTGAAACGATAGGGTTAATTATTATCGCAAAGTTTTTGCTAGAAAAATTTCATTAAATAATAAAAAATAATTTGTTTTAATCTCGCTTTCGCGAAAGCGGAATCAATATCTAATTACTCTACATCTTTAAGCAATTCCATAATAGAACGTTCTAGCTGCTCATCGATACCTTTATCGATTTTTCCTGGCATATTTTTTACTCTTATGAGTGGTTCTGTCTGGTTATTTTCCATCCATTTACCATTGATATCTTTTGCACTTACTGGAACAACTCCCCAATAGGAACCATCTGGCAATCCTTCCCAACCTGCAAAGCTGCAAGTACCAGGAGTAGGCATACCGACCGTTTTACCTATTTTAAGATCCGTATAACCACAAGCAAAACAATGCCCATCGCTGTATTGCGCTTCATTAATCATAGCAAGTGTAGGTTTTACCCATCTTGATGTAGGCTCGCCTCCTACTACTTTATCTTCTGTAGCATAAGTGATAAAAGGAGTTCCTGTAAAGAACATTGCAAGATCTGCCACAAGATCACCACCACCGTTAAAACGTGTATCGATAATCATTGCTTTACGGTCATGAAATTTACCCATCATTTTTTCATAGATATCACGATAAGGACCATCACCCATTCCAGGAATATGCACATAACCTAATTGACCGTTACTTTTTTTAGTAACCTCTTCTTCATTTTTCTTAACCCATCTTTTATAAAGTAATCTTTGTTCTTCTCCTAAACTAATAGGTTTAACAGTGATAGTCATATTATTTTTAGTTGCTGGATCGCTTATTTCTAGCAATGTAAACTTATCATTTTTACGATTAAGATAAGATGCGATATCTTTATTTGGGCTTATGGTTTCTCCATCTATTTTTAAGATAACCATACCAGGTTTTACATTAAAGCTTGCTTTATCTAGCGGTCCACCTTTTATTACCTCGGTAATTTTTATTCCGTCGCTTGTATGATTATAATCTACAAAGATTCCTAGTGCAGCGGTTGCATCTGGATTATTCATTTTTAATCTTGAGCCTCCAGCACCTGCATGAGATACATTTAATTCTCCTAACATTTCAGAAAGTAATTCTGTAAACTCGTTACTGTTCCCTACATAAGGTAAATGCTTTTCATATTCTTTCTTCATTAATTTCCAGTCTATTCCATGAAAATCTGGATGATAAAAAATAGCATTAGTGCGTATCCATACATGGTCAAACATCGCATGACGCTCTGCAACGGCATCATATTCCATCTCGCCTGCTATTTTAATGGCTTTCTTTTTATTCTTATCAGTATCAATTTTAGAAATACTGCCACTACTTAATAAGTATAGATTCTTCATCTCTTTATCCCACTGCAAGCTACCAGAAGAAGCGTTAAGTTTGATAGCCATTTTAGTTTCCTTGGTTCTTAAATCAGTTTCCCAAAGATTTAATTTATCCTCAAATCTTGTGAGATAATACAGCTTACTGCCATCTTTAGAAAGTACCGCATCTCTAAGACTTGAAGAATGAATTGTGAACCGCTTAGTCCTTTCTTTCATTTCATCCCAATCAAATTTTAATTCTAGGCTATCGTTTTTCTTTTCTTTATTATCTTTTTTCTTTTTCTTCTTGTCGTCATTTTCTAGATCTTTCTTTTTGGCGTCATCAGCAAGTTTCTTGATTTCTTTTTGTAGTGCAAACTCTTCTTTCGTTAAATTAAATTCATCCCATGCTTCTTGTGTAAAAAACATACTGTAAACATCGCTTTGACTAGAACCGCTAGTCGCATAAGATTTTAAACCATCGCGATTTGAAAACCAGATCATTTGTTTGCCACTATTTACCCATTTAGGACTGTAATCATAGTAACCGCTCTCATTAAGGTTAATCTTTTTTGAACCATCAGCCGCTAGGAGTAATACTTCTGTATTATTAAGTGACAAATCCCAGCCCATCAACAGCCATTTGCTATCTGGGCTCCAGTTAAAATCCTTATCGCCATCGCTCATGTGAAAAAGTTCCTTAGGCGTCATTAAGGTAATTTCATTTCCACTTTCTACATCTTTAATTTTTAATGTGCGACGGTCTTCGATAAAAGCTAATTTCTTACCGTCAGGAGAATATTTTGCTAGATAGTTATCCTTCGTATTTTCTAGTATAGCAGTTTCTTTAATAAGTGTCGATGCAAAAAAGAATGGTTCTTCTTCTCGTACCTTTTCTGTCTTGAAGACACTCCATTTACCATTGCGCTCACTACTGTATACTACTGATTTTCCTTCTGGACCCCAAGTAACAAATCGCTCTGCTTCTGGAGTATTTGTCAATCTTTTTGTAAAAGATTCGTCCACAGAGGTAACAAACACTTCTCCTCGCGCTATAAATGCTATTTCTTTTCCATTAGGTGAGACTTCCATCTCACTTACTCCACCGTTTATGGAAATAAATTTATCGCTATTACTGATGGGTTGTGTCGTAATGTTAACTTGTAATTTAACTGGCTCTTCACCTTCCTTCATCGTGTATAATTTCCCATCATAACTAAAACATAGCGTTTCATTTCCTAAGGACAGAAAACGAACTGGATGCATGTTAAAAGAAGTAAGCTGCGACATAGTGCTCCCATTCAAGCTGGATTTATGAATATTAAATGTACCGCTGCGCTCGCTTAAGAAATAAAAAGACTGTTCATCTTTAC
>CAZBCH010000311.1:0-6248 GCA_964490235.1 uncultured Flavobacteriaceae bacterium
TCTAGATCATTAATAATTAAATTCATCCCGCTTAGACGTATCACCTCGTGTAATTGATGTCTTCTTTCATTTATGTTACCAAACCTAGGCATGAAAATACGGATCTGTCCACCACGATCATTCACCATTTTAGGAGAAAAATAAGACATTGAGGAAGCCTCTGTCTCAGGTAAATATGGTATAACTTCAGATGATACGTATAAAACTCTTTTTTCCTTCATAAATAAATATATTGTAGCCTAACTTTTAGCAAGTTGCAAAAATAAGCATTTTCTTGCAATTTGCTCTGTAAACCTTATGTTTGTAGATCGTCTCGTGTTAAATACTGTTATGATCATTACATCCCATAAAGAATTAAAAAAACATCTAGAAACGGACCTCAAAGATAGCGTGAGCTTAGGTTTTGTGCCTACTATGGGAGCATTACACGATGGACATATCTCTCTTATGCAGGAAGCTATTTCTCAATGCGACTTTCTGGTAGTTTCCATTTTTGTGAATCCTACGCAATTTGATAATAAAAGTGATTTACAGAAGTACCCTCGTAACATCACACAAGATGTGAAATTTATAAAAGAATATATTGATCCTAGAAAACTGGTCGTTTATGCACCAGACACAGATGACGTTTATGGCGATAAACCAATTGCAAAAAAATATAAATACGACGGTTTAGAGAATGTTATGGAAGGCGCAAATCGTCCTGGACATTTTGATGGTGTAGGAACTATCCTAGAATTTTTATTCCGTAACATCAATCCAGATAAAGCTTTTTTTGGAGAAAAAGATTTCCAGCAACTACAAATAGTAAAAAAACTCGTAGAAAAATTAAATCTAAATATAGAGATAATAGGATGCCCTATTAAACGAGAGCCCAACGGATTAGCTATGAGTTCTAGAAATGAGCGATTATCTAAAAACGCTAGAGATAAAGCAGCTTTCATCTACAAAACACTGCTAAAAGCTCAAGAATACTTTAAAGATAACAGCATAACAAAAACCCAATACCTTGTAAAAGATCTGTTCTCAAAACAAACAGATTTCAATTTAGAATACTTTACCATTACAAGTGAAGAAACTTTAAAGCCAGTAAAACGAAAGTTCAAAAACCATCATTATCGAGGTTTTATAGTAGTACACATAGAAGGAGTGAGACTTATTGATAATATTCCTTTACCGCACTAACTATCTTTTAATAATCTACAATTAAAATATTTATTACAAATCGTATCTTTGCTTCATGTTAATTACAGTTGTAAAATCAAAGATCCACCGTGTTAAAGTAACTGGTGCAGACCTAAATTATATCGGCAGTATCACCATTGATGAAGATTTAATGGATGGTGCAAACATTGTAGAAGGCGAGAAAGTTCAAATCGTTAATAATAATAACGGTAATCGTCTAGAGACCTATGCCATTCCAGGACCTAGAGGTAGTGGAGAAATAACACTTAACGGTGCAGCAGCCAGAATGGTTTCTAAAGGTGACGTGCTTATTCTTATTTGCTATGCACAAATGACGATGGAAGAGGCTAGGGAATTTAAACCTACACTTCTTTTTCCTAACGAAGAAGACAACACACTTTCATAACACTTGAAAAAAACATTCTTTAAGATACTTAAAATCACCCTACCATTACTATTGGGTGTTTTTATTATCTATCACTCTTATAATCAATTTACTGATGACCAAATAAGAGAAATTAAATCCTACATAGTCGCTGCAGATTATAAATGGATTTTTCTTAGTGTTTTCTTAGCCTTTCTAAGCCATCTCTCTCGAGCATGGCGATGGAATTATATGCTTCAAGCAATGAGCTATAAACCGTCATTCTTAACAAATGTCATTGCCATCGGTGCCGGCTATGCCATGAATATTTTTATACCTCGCAGTGGTGAGGTTGCTCGCGCTGCGATCATTAATAGATCAGATCAAGTTCCCATGGATAAAGCACTAGGGACCATAATCGCAGAGCGTGTTCTTGACGTAATTATGCTTTTACTCATTACCGCTACCGCTATTTTAAGTGCTGGCAATGCCATTATTGACTTTTTTAAAAATCATTTAGATTCCACTTTCGCGAAAGCGGACACCTCAAAACTCCTCATCTATTTAGGTATATTTCTTTTACTGGTTGTTATCATCATTTTTATCGCAAGAAAAGTGCAATTATTAGGTAAGATCAAAGGCTTTTTATATGGTATGAAAGAAGGTTTTATGACCATCTGGACCATGAAGAAGAAATGGCTGTACTTACTGCATACACTTTTTATTTGGGGAATGTATGTATCTATGTTCTATGTAACCATTTATGCTATCCCTGGAATTGCTAACATACCGCTCAGCGCAATCTTATGTGCATTTGTTGCAGGTAGTTTTGCAGTGGCTTTCACAAATGGTGGTTTTGGCGCATACCCTTATTTTATCGCACAGGTGTTACTCATTTTTGGGGTAGAAGAAACCTTAGGCTCATCGTTTGGATGGTTACTATGGCTCTCTCAAACATCATTAGTACTAGTTTATGGACTAGTGTCATTAGTATTATTAGCACTGAGAGGTAGTCTTTCAAGGAATTAATTGTAAATTCCCGTTCCAAAATTTTGTGTGATGAAAAAATTCATAACTCTAACACTTTCCTTATTATTTGTTCAAACTGCCATTTGTCAAGCCTTATACCGTTCTTTCCCTAGTGAAGTGCTAGGAGAAGAGCGCAACGTAAAAATTCTTAAACCTAGGAACTACTCTCAAAATCCAGAAAAAACGTATCCGCTTATTATAGTTCTAGATGGTGATTATCTATTTGAGCCAGTAGCAGGAACGGTAGACTATTTATCCTATTGGGATCAAATGCCAGAATCATTTGTTTTAGGAATTAACCAAAGAGAAAGTCGCTATGATGAAACTCAAATAAATAGAGAATCTGGTTTTCCAGAACAACAAACGTTGAGATTTATGGACTTTATAATGGAAGTGAGACAGACCATGGAAAATGAATATCGCGTTGCGCCCTTCACCGTTATTGTGGCAAAAGATATCAATGCAAATATTGCCAGTTATTATCTTATGCGCAAAAAAATACCTGTCAATGCATTGCTACAAATTGATCCAGAATATTCTACTTTAATTCAAGAAAATTTAATCAATAAATTAAGTCAGCTAGAAGAGTATAACTATTTTTATGTAGCCACTCCAGAAAGTAACAACTCACTTGACGATATTATCACACAAGAAACAGACTCTCTATTTGCTACAAAAAAGAATCTTCATTTAAAACATGATAAAATAGAGGATTCTAACAAGTATAACGTGTCAGCACATGCTATCCCTAGAGGTTTACAATTTATCTTTCAAGAATATTCACTTATTGAAGAAGAAAAATTACTCAATGAAGACCTTGCCGAAGAACTTAAATACGAAGGTAAAGAAGATAAAAAAGGAATGGTACGTGTCATAGACCGTATTCTAGAAAAGTATAAAATGATCAAAGAAGTTTATGGTGTAGACATGAAATTGCGCCTCGTGGATCTGGTAACTATTGCAGATTATGTAGAATCTAAAAAAGACTGGGACCAACTCATAGACATAGGTGTTCTTGCAAATAAAGAATATCCAGACTTGTTGTATGGCCGTTATGTAGAAGGTTTAGGGTATGAAGGAATAGGTAGAAATTCTAGAGCAATCAAAGCCTTTAACGCTGCTTATGGACTTCAGCCTGCAGTAGGAATTACAAAAGATGATGTCCTTGATAAAGTAGAATTACTACAGATAAAAGAAAAAGATTAAAATGGCCAAAGTAAAAACGACTTGGTTTTGTCAGAATTGTGGAGCACAGCATTCTAAATGGCAAGGTCAATGTTCTTCTTGCAAAGAATGGAACACACTAGTAGAAGAAGTCGTACAAAAAGAAGTGAAAAAATCATGGGAAAGTGCTGTTAGCGATGTTCCGCTTTCGCGAAAGCGTGCACCACAACCACAATTGATTTCTAAAATAAATACTACCGAAAGTCCGCGATTAGACACTACAAATGCAGAATTTAACCGAGTATTAGGTGGCGGCTTAGTGCCTGGATCTATCTCACTTTTAGGAGGTGAACCTGGCATAGGTAAATCTACATTGTTATTACAAGTTTGTTTAAATCTACCCTATAAAACACTATACGTCTCTGGAGAAGAGAGCGCACAGCAAATAAAAATGCGAGCTGATCGTATTAAAAAAGACGCTGTTAATTGCTATATTCTTACGGAGACAAAAACTCAAAACATTTTCAGGCAAATTACAGAAGTAGAGCCAGACGTTTTGATTATAGATTCCATTCAAACCCTACAAACTGATCATATAGAAAGCTCACCAGGTAGCGTTTCACAGATTAGAGAATGTACCAGCGAGTTGATCAAATTTGCCAAAGAAACCAATACACCGGTGCTTCTTATAGGTCACATCACCAAAGACGGTAACATTGCTGGACCTAAGATTCTAGAACACATGGTGGATACCGTATTACAGTTTGAAGGAGATCGCAACCATACGTATAGAATTCTTAGAGCGTTAAAAAACCGTTTCGGTAGCACGCACGAGATAGGTATTTATGAAATGTTAGGACATGGATTGCGCGAGGTGATGAACCCTAGCGAGATTCTCATCTCTCAACGTGGTGCTAACTTGAGCGGTACTGCCATAGCTGCCACCATGGAAGGTATGCGACCATTAATGATAGAGGTTCAAGCACTGGTAAGCACAGCTGTTTATGGAACGCCACAGCGCAGCGCAACTGGTTATAATTTAAAACGATTGAATATGATTCTGGCAGTTCTTGAAAAAAGAGCTGGATTTAAACTAGGTCAGAAAGATGTTTTTCTAAATATCACTGGAGGAATCACGGTAGATGATCCTGCTATAGATCTTGCTGTAGTGGCAGCTATTCTTTCTTCTAACTTTGATATAGAACTATCTTCTCAACACTGTTTCAGTGCAGAGGTAGGTTTAGGAGGCGAGATACGACCAGTGAGTCGTATGGAACAACGTGTGAATGAGGTAGCCAAATTAGGTTTTGACAAAGTATTCATTGCTCCAGGAAAACAAATCTTCAAAAATCTAGGAACAGAAGTGCAAGCCTTTTCAAAAATTGAAGATTTAGTAAGATATTTGTTCTCTTAAAAGATGAAACGAATTCGAAGTTGAAGTTGAAGTTTAAGTTGAATAAGACAAGCCTTGGGAAAACCTGTGAAGTTTTGCCCTAAGTTTAAGTTTGAAAATTAAAAAATATAATTTTAGAAAGATCAAACCAAATTCCGCATCAAGTTCGGAATGTCAAAAAAATAAACAATTAATGAGAACGATAATTATACTTTTAGCGGCTGTTCTAGTAACCAGCTGTGGAGAAAAAACAGCTGAAAAATCTGAAGAAAAGCAACAAATTACATTTGCTGAAGCCGATATTTCCAGTAATGAAATAGTCCACCTCACTGATTTTGAAGATAATTATTACAATCTCGATCAGATTCTAGAAGACAATAAAGGCAAACTCGTTTGCCGTGATATATGGGCAAGCTGGCGTGGACCTTGTAAAGCTATGATGCCTTATTCTGAAAAACTACAAGAAAAATATAAGGGAAAAGACATCACCTTTTTATTCATTTCTATAGATCAAGATACTGGTAAATGGGAACGATCTGCAAAACAATTTAACCTAATTGACAACAGTTTTCTTGCTCGCAATTATCCTAAAGCCAAGTTGTTTCAAGATAATAACGTAAGCTCTATTCCTAGATACATGTTGTTTGATAAAAACGGTCGCCTTATTGATGATAATGCAAGAAGACCTAGTGAAAAAGATCTAGAAACAACTATTGACGGCTTATTATCAATAAATTAAATCGTTTCCTAGAAGAAAGCCTTCAGCTGCACGTTCCCTGTGTGGACCGTTCTAGCAGATTCACTACTGCGGCCGCTGTAACTAAGATTGAGATCTAGAAACTTGGTAATATTCTTTTGATACAAAAAATTCCAAGTAAAGTTAGTACCTGGTTGCAATCCTTCTAGCATTTGAAAACCAACTGGAGAAAAGGCTTGTCCTTCAAAATCATTTTTTACATACTTGATCTCTCCATTTACGGCATATTTTTGAGCCTTATTAAAAGCCCAAAGAATCCCAATATTTTGCTGGCTTAAAGTAGCAATCTCATTAAGCTGATTCTCCTTGTTTTGATATTCATAAAACAATTCTAGTCTATTGCTATTATCAAAAAG
>CAZBCH010000312.1:0-2716 GCA_964490235.1 uncultured Flavobacteriaceae bacterium
ATTGAGGATAACGATCCTGCCGGTATCAAAGAAATAAATTTAGAACTTAAAGATAATGCTTTTGCATTAGGGCTTAATTCTCGCGAGATCATGTCACAAGTTAGAGCAGCTTTCTTTGGTAGAGAAGCGCAGCGATTTCAAAGAGGACAAGATGAAATTAGAGTTTGGGTACGTTATGACAGAGAAAATCGTAGTAGCATTAAAGACCTAGATGAATTTAGAATTACAACTCCAGCAGGAAATAAAGTACCTCTAAGAGATGTAGCTAGTTATTCTATTAAAAGAGGTGATGTAGTTATCAATCACCTAGAAGGAAGACGTGAGATTTTGATCAGTGCAGATATGAAAGATCCTAATCAAAGCGCAACAGACATTCTAGAAGATATTAGAACTAATATCATTCCAGATTTACAAAAGAAATATCCTACAATAGCACCTAATTATTTAAGTGGACAAGCGAGAGAAGCTCAAAAGATAAGCAGCAGTGCAGGTTTTATATTTCCTATAGTATTATTACTTATATATTTTGTAATTGCCTTCACCTTCCGTAGCGGTACACAGCCTATCATGCTTATCCTTTTAATACCATTTAGTTTTATAGCAGTAGCTTGGGGACACTGGATTCATGGATTTCCGGTAAATATTCTATCTATGTTAGGAATCATTGCCCTAATCGGGATTATGGTTAACGATGGTCTGGTATTGATCGGTAAATTCAATTCATTAATCAGGACTGGTTTAGAATTTGACGAGGCACTATTTGAGGCAGGTAAGAGCAGGTTTAGAGCTATTTTCTTAACGTCGCTTACTACAGTAGCAGGTCTAGCACCTTTATTGCTAGAAAAAAGTAGACAGGCACAATTCTTAAAACCTATGGCCATTTCGATTTCCTATGGTATAGGAATAGCAACATTGTTAACCTTACTTTTATTGCCGCTGTTTTTAAGCTTTGGAAACAATGTAAAAGTTTGGGTTCATTGGTTAAAGACAGGTGAAAAAATAGAAAAAACACAGGTAACGAGCATTGCCAAAGAGCAACAAGCACTAGAAGAATACGAAAATGAATAAGCTGGTTTATAGTTTAGGTGTTTTAGTGTGTTTCGCTTTCGCGAAAGCGTACTCACAACAACCCATGGAGAACATTTTAAGTAAAGAGCAAGCCGTAAAATTAATGCTAGAAAATAATTACGGAATCAAAATAGCTGAAAACACTACTAAAATAGCAGAGAATAACTCTGGACTTTTGAACTCAGGCTATTTACCTTCTTTGCAAGGCACAGCAGGAGCTTCAAAGGACGAGAACGATTCTAGAACAGATTTTAATGGTGCACTTGATCAAAATGGTAATCCCAGACAAGATATAGAAATCAATGACGCGCAAACTACTCAATACAATGCAGGGCTTAATTTAAATTACACTTTATTTGATGGATTAGGACGTCTATATAATTACAAAAGACTTCAAGAACAATATGCATTAAGCCAGTTAGAAGCTCGTTCTACTATAGAGACAACTGCCGTTCAATTAATGAGTGTGTATCTAGAAATTGCTCGTATTACAGAGAATCTTAACGTGTTTAAAGAAAACTTAGAAATTTCAAAAAGACGTGAGGAACGTGCTCAATATCAATTTGAATATGGCCAGGCTAATAAGCTAGAGGTTCTCAATGCACAAGTAGATATCAACACTGATAGTATTAACATCATGAACTCGCAGCAGCAGCTGCGTAACACAAAGAGAGATTTAAATTTACTGTTGAATCGCGATCTAGACGCCAGTTTTGCCGTTGATACCACAATCACTTTGCAAAGTTTACTTGTGATTGATAGTTTTTTAGAAAAAGTCCCTGAAAATAACGTGCGACTATTGCAATCAGAGACATCATTACAAATAAGCGATTATGACATAAAAACCACTAGAGCATTACTGTTGCCTAGAATAGGTCTAACCGGTAGTTATGGATGGAATAGGACAGAGAATCCACCTAGTGCGTTCTTTCCTGCTACTACTCGTACTGCGTCAAATGTTGCCATCGGAGCAAATTTGACTTGGGATATTTTTGATGGTGGTAGATCAATAAATAGTTTGCGCAATGCCAAAATTGCCTATGAAAATGAGGCTCTATTTAAAAGTCAGATAGAACAAGAAGTAGCAAGAGACGTCGCAAACGCCAAAGGAAATTATATGAATGCGCTTGCTATTTATAGAATGCAAGAACAAAATGTTTTAACTAACAAAAGCAATTTTGAACGTACCCAAGAACAATTCAAATTAGGTCAAGTCTCTAGTGTAGAATTTAGACAGGCACAAGTGAATCTATTGAATGCCGAAACTGTTAAAAACCTTGCAAAATACGATGCAAAGCTTGCTGAGTATCAGTTGTTACAATTAGCTGGTCAGATTTTAAACGTAGCTTTGTGATTGAACATTTCTTTATGTGCCCACATTGCTGGCAGGAAATCTCTATGCTACTAGATCCTGCCTACTCTCAGACTTATGTAGAAGATTGTGAAGTGTGTTGCAACCCCATTGAATTACAAGTGGTGTTTGAAGAAGGGGAATTGGCTGGGTTTGAGGCGAGAGAATTAGGTCAATAAAATATTTTCATTTTATCTTGTATAATGTGTCAAACCAATGTATATTTGCAGCCCAATAAAACAATAAGTCGTCAGGGTAATGGTCTGAAGTTAAATTAACAAGTGACTTAAAGTTTTT
>CAZBCH010000313.1:0-5081 GCA_964490235.1 uncultured Flavobacteriaceae bacterium
ATACGTATGTAGAATATGGCTCTGAAGCAAAAGTTAAAGAAGCTGGAAAACTAAAAGTTGAAGGTAAAGAGTATATCGTACAAGATGGAGATGTGATGCATTTCTTGTTTAATGTTTAGGTATTAGGTATTAGGCATGTGGGATGAGGTTTTTTTGGCTCACTCGCTTTGTTCTCTTGATATTTAAAAAGCTCCTTTTTCAAAATGAAAAAGGAGCTTTTATGTTTCCTGAAGGGTAGAATTAATTTTACCCTTTGGGAAAACAGGCAAATAATCATCCTCATTACATTAGAGGTAATCTTCTTAGAAATTAATTTCAACAAATGAATTACTCACTAGCTTAAATAAAAATTCATATTCTAATCTTTCCGAATCATCATCAAGAGGTCGATTTTCCTTAAAACGAGATTTGTAAGGAATCATTTTCTCTGATGTAATTTTTTGATCGTCTGAACAGGTGAAATTATAATAAAAAATTGGAGATTCTTTACTCGTTTCTATACAGGTTAAGTGAACTGAAATCTTGCATCGATTCGACATTTATAGATTCATTAAAGAGCCACAATAATTTTCTATTGTCGTAATCAGTTTCGACCCAAGTTTCTGAGCTTATGCCAATATAAGTTTCTTCATTAATTGAAAATCTAGATATAGCGATAGCTCTTTTTCCAATGGATTGATCTAAGTCGGTTATAATCTTATTTATCTTTTTATTAAACTTAAAATCAGGAATACTACTCTGTGAAAAAGACACCTGAAAAGCAATCAAAATTATAACTAGAGTATTCGTTTTAATATAGTTAAGCTTGATACTTCCTCTTCCTCAACCACATGAAAACAAAACCAAATCCTGCAACCATTAGAAGCGGTAATACGGTATTGATAAATTGCCATTTGAATTTCTCATCGATCACCTTTTTAGAATCTAAAAAAGGAACTTGAATGTCCTTATTTCGTAGCTTGATCAATCCAGTGTCGTCTAGAAGATAGTTGATCGTATTCATTAAAAACTCTTTGTTGCCATAAAGTTGTCCTGTCCTTATGTCAAAACCTAATTCTTGTGGTTCTCCTCTCAATACTTGGTTTTTCATCACATCACCATCGGCTATAAGTACTATTGCACCTTCTTTACCTTCATCTACAGGATTCTTTAAATCGACAGGTTTTACACGATTTTTGTAGGCGCTGGTAAAAGAACCTTCAGCAAGTACGGCAAGTGGTAAGTTAGATTTATTATAAGATGCTACCAGCTCTTCTTGACCTATTTCATTTAAGGAGACCACGGTAGGTAAAGTCAATTCTTTTGCTTTATCAGAAGTGCTTAGTAAAATGGTCTTACGGATACCATTTTTCAATGTATCAATGCTACCAGTATATTCAAATTTTACATCTTCTAGATTCTTAGTAATGAATTGAGCTGTAGCGCTGGTATCTTTTGAAGTTTTGGAAATAGGGTAGTACGGCCATGCATAAGCCTCGTATTGTGTGTTTCTTCCTTGCCCTGTAGCAAGTGCAAGTGGTGCATGGTTTAAATCTTTTACTAGACCATTTTTCAACCTTAAACCATATTTAAAAAGCATATCGTCTAGATTCAATTTTCTCGGTAATGGATAAGCTTTTCTCTCTTCATTAGAAAGGCTGTCGTTCTCCATCACTATAGGGTCAACAGCTAGTAACAATTTACCACCTTGCATGAGGTATTGATCCAGTAAGTATTTTTTAGTTTCAGAATACGGCGCTGTAGGTTTAGGTTCAATGATAAGGTCAAATTTTTTCATCACCTCTAGAACTTGTTGTGGAGCTACAGTATCATTAGTGGTTAAAAATTCGATTCCAAAAGGCCTGGTATTATAATATTCGTTAACGCTACTAATAAAATCACCGATGCGCACTTCTGGTAAAGGATCGCTATCCCTTAAAAAGGCTACTGTTTTGCTCTTTTTTTGAGAGGCTTTACGTAATCCATCAGCAAATTGATATTCAAGTTGCTGGATGCTAGAATTAACGCGTTCTTCGGTTGTGGCGCGTGCTACGGTTTTCAATAATGGTACAGCAGTAGTTTCACCATCATATAAAATCAGTGCATAAGGAAAAATAGTTACGTTAGTACTTTTTCCTCCTTCTTGAATAGTCGCAACGGCACCTTTCACGCCATTTTTTAAAAGCTGTGCAGTGATTTGATCAGTTTCGGCCTTTGTCGCGTTCTCTATGGGATTGAGGAAATCATATTTTAGGTTGGGATGCAGTGCGGCAAGTTCTTCAAGAAATTGAGCTGTTTCTAGTTTCAATTTTCTGAATTCGCTAGGCAGTTCTCCATCTAGAAATACATCAATGATAATAGGCTTATAAGCTTCTTCTAGAATCTTTTCAGTATCTGCACTTACAGTGTATCTATTATCCTTAGTCAGGTCAAAACGTTTGTAAACAGATCGTGCAACAATATTTACAACAATCAGTACGACGATCACTAGGATAAAGCTGGTATAGGTCTTTTTCATAGCTATCGTTTTGAAATAATGGTTTTTAATGAGATTTCGCTTAAAGCGAAAAACAAAACAGCAACACTCAAGAAATAAATTATATCACGAGTATCGAGAACTCCTCTTGCCATACTTTCATAGTGGTATTTGAGACCTAGAGAGGCGAGAAAATCATTGTCGGCTAGATAATTATTTAGGCCATCAAAGCCAAAATAAAATATAAAGCATAGCACTGCGGCAAGTAAAAACGCTACAATCTGATTAGAAGTTACCGTAGAGCTAAAAACGCCTATGGCTGTATAACTCATAGCCAGTAAAATAGCTCCTAGATAACTACCGAACGTGCTGCCGTAATCTAGATTATTAGTGGTTTCTCCTAGTTGACCTAAACTATACACGTATATCAAAGTAGGAATCAAGGCGATGATGATAAGTACTAATGCAGCCAGATATTTTCCCGCAATTAATTTCTTAGTAGAAATAGGTCTCGTACTTAGCATTTCTAGAGTTCCTAAGTTACGTTCTATAGTAAAACTGCGCATGGTAATGGCTGGAATAAGAAACATAAACAACCACGGTATGATCAAAAAGAATGGAGCTAGATCTGCAAATCCATAATCCAGAATGTTATACTCACCTTTAAAAATAAAAATAAAGAGGCTGGTGATAATCAAGAAAATCCCAATTACCAAATAGCCGGTAAGGCTAGAAAAAAATCCGTTTAATTCTTTGATAAAAATTGCTTTCATAAAAGGCTGTGTATTTTCACCACTGAATTAGCTTGTGGTTTTTCATCAAATAGGGCTTTAGTTTGTGGCCAAACCTCTTGAAATAACGCACTTTTTCTATATTTATTAAGTGACTCTTCATCTTTCCAATAACTATAAGTAAAGAAACGCTGTTCATCATCTTTGTCTTGATACAATTCAAGAAAAGTACAACCAGGCTGTTCTCTTATTTGCTCTTTATAAGCATCAAACATGTTTTGAAATTTACCGATTGCGGTTTCTTTAAAATGCATATTCACAATACGTACAATCATTGTTCTATAAATGTTATAATTACAGGAGCATTAATTTGTAATCCAAATAAAGTGCTCGCACTTCCCACGGTTAATGGATTTGATTTATATGTAGCCAATTCTAAATGATCAGAACTATTGAACAAAACTAGGCCTTTACCATCTACATCTCGTTTATTCTCTTTGTCATTAAAATTGATTAAGTCACTATAGCGATGAAATATTTTATTGAATCTCTCATTACGCGCTGAAATTTCAAATTTGCGGCCTTTACCTATTTCATCAAAAATTTCTTTGGTAATATTAGTGACAGAATTACCGTAATTATCAATATAAATCACCTGACCGTAGATGACGTTTTTACTATCGGCTATTTTGGGAATCACACCATGAATGGCCCTTATACGATTAATAGGTTTACCTACCACTTCTAGAGTACCACCACGCGCAATATGGCATGCAGTTTTTACAAAGGCGTCTAGCGTTGTAAAGTTAGAAGATATTCTATCATGTATATTGATTTCTACTAACTTCTCAGGACGTAATTTACTCATTATTAACGCGAGAACACCGTTGTCAGCACAAATGAAATAGTGTGAATTTAAAAGTACTGCGACATGCTTATTTTCTGGAGTATGCTCAGCATCTACACCTATAATATGAATAGTACCATCAGGAAAAGAGTGATAAGCATTTTTTATAATGTAAGCAGCTTCAGCAATATTAAAAGGAGCCACCTCATGAGAGATGTCCACAATGGTAATACCTTCTAATTCTTTATAAATAGCACCTTTAACAGCTCCCACGTATGGATCTTTCCATCCAAAATCAGTAGTAAGAGTTATTATAGGCATAAGGAAATTTAAATTGTTAATTAAATGATCGTTAAATTATAGCAATGCTCTTTTAATCAATAATCATTTTTTACTACTTTCAAGCAGTATTATCACTAGAACAAAATTATAAAATTAAACCTTCATTCACTTACTTAATTTACCGCTTTTGAACGAACTTATCATTGACCTATCAGAAACAAATCCAAGAGAATTTTTTGGAGTTAAAAATGCAAATCTAGCTTTCTTAAAATCTCATTTTCCCAAACTTAAAATTGTCGCACGTGGCAGTAAAATTAAAGTTTACGGTGATGAGGAGCAACTAGGTGAATTTGATAAACGCATCCAGTTGATGTTAGACCATTTTGGTAAATACAATAAGATCGATGTAAATGTTATGGAGCGACTGCTCACCACAGATAGTGATCACCATGAAATAGTAAAAGGAAATGATGACGTACTGGTTCACGGTAATTCTGGTATGTTAATACGTCCTAAAACGCCTAACCAGCGCAAGTTGATAGAACTTACTAAGAAAAATGATATGGTTTTTGCCGTAGGTCCAGCAGGAACCGGAAAAACTTATATAGGTGTAGCACTAGCGGTAAAAGCCTTAAAGGAAAAACGCATTAAAAGAATCATTATCACACGTCCTGCAGTAGAAGCTGGTGAAAATCTAGGGTTTCTACCTGGTGATCTTAAAGAAAAACTAGATCCTTACATGCAGCCTATTTATGACGCATTAAGA
>CAZBCH010000314.1:0-10063 GCA_964490235.1 uncultured Flavobacteriaceae bacterium
TCTTCAATCGCTTTGCTAAGTGCTGCAGAGTCGTCAACTCCATCATTTGCAACAACTCCATAATCTGTAGCATCAAAAATTTTTCCCACAGACGGTATTGCTTGTTCCCCATTTTTATAACCTGCATAACTAAAATCTGGCAGGTAAGTATTCTTTTTAATTTCACTGTCAACTAAGATTTCTGGAAGATATTGAGCATTACTACTAGTCAGATTAAATAATAATAAAATTACAGTTAAGCAACTATTAAAAAGAGAGCACACTAAAAATTTCATGTGTATTAAGATTTTAGAATTACCAGTAAAAATATCAGTTATCTAGCTCATAAGTGTACTTTTAATGGGGTATGATTATACAGTATTATTTTTAATGGGATCAATTAATAATAGATTTTGACACCCTACACATGAGAGTAAGTACGGTCTAAGAGTCAGTTTTAGAGCAAACTACTTTAACTTTACTTAATTCTGTACTCCTTTGCCCCTATTCTGAATTATTCCCATGACATTATTAGAAAGTATTAGAATATATTTCCTCATATTTGGTCAACCAATTTTGAAAGATTCTAATGAAACAAACCTAATTATGGCAAAAACTATAGTTTTAACAGGTGCCGGCGGCGTTTTGTGCAGCACCATGGCAATTGCGCTTGCAAAACAAGGTCATCAAATTGCAGTATTAGATTTGAGAAAAGAAGCAGCAGTTGCTGTTGCCCAAAATATTAACGACAATGGTGGAAATGCCATAGGTGTAGCAGCAAATGTATTAGAGAAAGAATCTCTTAAAACTGCAAAGCAAGAAATCAATTCCAAATATGGAAAAGTTGACATATTAATTAATGGCGCAGGTGGTAACCACCCTAAAGGAACAACCAGCAACCCATTTTTTCAAATAGAAGATCTAGATAATCAAACTGATGGTTTTAAGACCTTTTTTGATTTAGATCCCAAAGGAATCGAGTTCACATTCAACCTCAACTTTCTAGGTACACTAATACCTACTCAAGTCTTTGCAGTAGATATGATAGGTCGTGATGGTTGTAGCGTGCTCAATATTTCGTCTATGAATGCATTTACGCCATTAACTAAAATCCCAGCATACAGCGGTGCAAAAGCTGCTGTTTCTAATTTCACACAATGGTTAGCCGTACATTTTTCTAAAGTAGGTATACGTGTTAATGCAATCGCTCCAGGATTTTTCCTTACTGATCAAAATCGTGCGTTGTTGACTAATGAAGATGGTACTGCCACATCACGCGGAGAGCAAATAATAAGTCAGACGCCTATGGGACGTTACGGCACGCCAGACGATCTAATAAGTACGGTGAACTGGTTATGTGATGATGGCGCCGCTTTTATCACAGGAATTGTGGTCCCTATAGATGGTGGATTCAGTGCTTATAGTGGTGTTTAATTTATAATAGTAAGTGAGTTTTTTTGTCTCGCTTTCGCGAAAGCGTAATAAAAGAAGTTAATATCACATTTATTGTGGTAAGACAGTGTAACAACAATAAAAAATGAGTCTAGAACAAACATGGAGATGGTACGGACCTAACGATCCTGTTTCACTTAACGATATCAAACAAGCTGGCGCTACTGGTATAGTAAGTGCCCTACATCACATACCCAATGGACAAGAATGGCCTGTTGATGAAATAATAACTCGTAAAAATGAAATAGAAGCCGCAGGTTTATCTTGGTCTGTTGTAGAAAGCGTACCTATTCATGAGAATATCAAAACAAAGTCTGGAGATTATCAAACCTACATCCATAATTATAAAAACACACTCATTAATTTAGGTCAGTGTGGTATAGATATCGTGTGCTATAATTTTATGCCAGTGCTAGATTGGACACGTACTAATCTAGATTATGAAGTATCTGATGGTTCTACGGCATTACGTTTTGAAGCGGCAGCATTTGCAGCTTTTGAGTTGTATTTATTGAAAAGACCTGGAGCTGAGAATGATTATACGACCATACAAAAACAAGACGCTGCAAACTATTTAAAAAATGCTAGTGTAGCAGATCAAGAAAAACTAGTGCGCAATATTATTGCTGGTTTACCAGGTGCAGAAGAAGGTTATACACTAGAAGAATTCAATACCATTCTAGCTACTTATAAAAACATAGGACCGACAGAATTAAAACAAAACCTCTTTTATTTCTTATCTGAGATTATCCCAGCGGCTGAGAAAGCTGGCGTTTTAATGTGCATCCATCCAGATGATCCACCTTTTCCTATTCTAGGTTTACCACGTGTGGTAAGTACAGAGCAGGACATCGTTGATTTATATTCCGCAGTAGATAGTCTCAATAATGGATTGACGTTTTGTACTGGATCATTCGGTGTGCGAGCAGATAATGATCTCTCTGGTATGGTAGAGCGATTAGGCTCTCGTATCCATTTTACTCATTTAAGAGCCACAAAACGTGATGAATATGGTAATTTTCATGAGGCAGATCATCTCGATGGTGATGTGGATATGTATGCAGTTATGAAGGCTCTAGTTATAGAACAAGAAAGACGCAAAAAAGCAGGACGCAAAGATACACGCATGCCATTCCGTCCAGACCACGGTCATAAGATGCTAGATGATTTGAATAAAAAAACTAATCCAGGTTACTCTGGTATTGGCCGCTTGCGTGGTCTAGCAGAATTGAGAGGACTCGAATTAGGTATAAGAAGATCACTAGCTTAACAATAATAACTAATGGCTTGATATTTTACTCAAGCATAAAACATACATCATGTCTACAAAATTTGAAACACGTTATGCAAATAGCCCAGAAACGGTAAAAACATATAACACAACTCAATTAAGAGATGAATTTTTAATTGAAAAACCTATGGTAGCAGGTGAAATCAATCTAGTATACACACATTATGACCGTTATATCGCTGGTGGTGCAGTACCTACTCAACCATTAAAGCTAGAGTCTATTGACCCATTAAAGTCCGAAAACTTTCTGGACCGTCGCGAGATGGGAATTATTAATGTTGGTGCCGCTGGTAAAATAGAAGTAGATGGAACAACCTATGAACTTGCTCATAAAGACGCATTATACATAGGAATGGGTGCAAAAAACGTGGTATTCCATAGTGTGAATAATAGTGATCCAGCAAAATTCTATATTAATTCTGCTCCTGCACACGCTTCTTATCCTACTCAAAAAACTAGTCTTGCCGAGGCTAATAAAATAGAATTAGGTAGTCTAGAAACGGCAAATCATAGAACCGTTTCTCAAATGATTATAGGTGGAATCATCACTACATGTCAACTACAAATGGGAATGACAGAACTTAAAGTAGGTAGTGTATGGAACACCATGCCTGCGCACGTCCATGATCGTAGAATGGAAGTTTACTTTTATCTAGATGTACCACAAGATCAAGCAGTGTGTCACTTTATGGGACAACCTCAAGAAACACGTCATATATGGATGCATAACCATCAGGCGGTAATTTCTCCACCATGGTCTATTCATTCAGGTTCTGGAACGTCTAACTATACCTTTATATGGGGAATGGCTGGAGAGAATCTAGATTATAATGATATGGACGTTGCAAAAATTACAGACCTTAAATAAATAGCTATGAATCTATTTGATATTAAAGGTAAAATAGCACTGGTGACTGGTAGTACGCACGGGCTAGGTATGTCTATGGCTCATGGGTTAGGACTTGCAGGTGCTACCATTATAGTAAATGGAAATTCATCACAGCAAAAAATAGATGATGCCGTTGCTCATTATAAGCAAGCCGGAATCAATGCTGTAGGTTACAAATTTAATGTCTCTGATGAAAAAGCCGTTATTACCGCCATTAGTAAAATAGAATCTGAAGTAGGTCCTATAGATATTCTTATCAATAATGCTGGGATCATTAAAAGAGTTCCACTAGTAGATATGGATGTGGAAGAGTTCAAACAAGTTGTGAACATTGATTTAGTGAGCCCTTTCATTGTTTCTAAGCACGTTGTAAAAGGCATGATGGAACGTAAAGCTGGCAAGATCATCAACATTTGTTCTATGATGAGTCAATTAGGTAGAAATACCGTAGGTGCTTATGCGGCTGCAAAAGGTGGACTGGTCATGCTTACTAAAAACATGGCGACAGAATGGGCTAAGCATAATATCCAAGTAAATGGTATAGGTCCTGGATATTTTGCCACCTCACAAACCGCACCTATACGAGTAGATGGTCATCCTTTTAATGATTTTATCGTAAACCGCACACCAGCAGCAAAATGGGGTGATCCAGATGATCTTGCAGGTGCAGCAATTTTTCTATCTTCAAAAGCAAGTGATTTTGTAAACGGTCATATTTTATATGTAGATGGTGGTATTCTTGCCACTATAGGTAAACCATCAAACGAAGATTAAATGAGATACTTAACCATACTCCTAGGTGCATTTTCAGTTCTTTTCATCAGTTGTGATGAGAAGAAGGAAGATGCTTTTTTTATGCTCCATAACGAAATCGATATCGCAAGAACTGAGGTTGTGGTCATCTCTAAAAAACAGCTTTTAGAAAAACTACCTGATTTTGATGAACGTCACGTGCTAATTCTTAAAGATACTTCAGGAACGCCTATTCCATATCAACTAGATGATTTGAACCAAGATCACATATGGGATGAAGTAGCTATGGCAGTAGACTTTACTCCTAATGAAGAGAAGAAAGTTATCGTTTCCGCTTCCGCGAAAGCAAGACAAAAACAACCACAATTCTCTAAAATGACCGATGTCCATTTTGGAGTAGGAAAAGCTAAGCCAGAAGCGAGTGAAGTTCAAAAATATACACGTAGTTATGATCCAAGAGAAAAGGACTCGTTGTTCTTTCAAATGGAAGGACCATCATGGGAGAATGACAAAGTGGGATTCCGCATGTATTTTGATCCTCGCAATGGCATAGACATTTTTGGTAAAACTACTGAAGAACCAACCTTACACAAACAAGGATTAAGCACCAACTATCACGAGAAAGCTGATTGGGGAATGGATATTCTAAAAGTAGGAAACTCTCTAGGTGCTGGATCCATCGCTTTTAAACATCAAGATTCATTGTACAGACTTACTGGCTGGAACGGCACTAGATTTGAAGCCATAGCTGAAGGTCCGGCAAGAGCTATTTTTAAAATGACCTACTTAGATGAACCCATAGGCGATCAATCCTATCATATCGTTCATACCATAACCATTGAAAAAGGAGATTGGTTTTATAAAAGTGATATAGAAGTCCATGGTGTTCTCAATGGAATAGAATTAGTTACCGGTATCGTAGATATAAAAGAGAATAGTTTTAATACTATAAATAATAGTAAAGGAGAAAAGACTTTACTCTCTTATGGTAAACAATCAGAAAACGATGATAATTTAGGTATGGCTATCATTACAAACAATAAAAATGTAACTAGTTACCCTGCACCTATCAATGGCGATGGAATCACAAATACACATCTTTTAAATCTAGGTAATGGAAAAAATCACAACTTCTATTTTATGAGCGGTTGGGAAGCAAGTGACACACAATTCAAGACGATTGAAGGTTTTGAAAAACTTTTAGAACAATCTACAAAAATGATCAATTCACCTATTACAATTCAATAACCAACTTATATGAAAATTAAACATATCATATTTTTATTTCTAGCAGCTATCCTTAGTAATAGCTGTGCTGAAATTCAATCAACAAAAACCTTAAGACTTGCACATAGTGTAGACACACAACATCCTGTACATAACGGAATGGTAGTGCTAGGTGAAAGCTTAGAAAGAATATCTGAAGGAAAGTTAAAGGTACAAATATATCCTAATGGCCAACTAGGTGGTGAGCGAGAGAGTATCGAGTTATTACAAATAGGTAGTCTAGATATAGCAAAAGTAAGTGCTGGAGTTCTTGAAAACTTTATACCAGAATATAAGGTATTCAGTATTCCATATCTATTTAGAGACAAGAATCATATGCATGATATATACGATGGTAAAGTAGGTAAAGGGATCTTATCTCAAGGTAATAAGTTTAATCTAGAAGGATTAACTTTTTATGATGCTGGTAGCCGTAGTTTTTATACAAAATCGACACCTATTAACTCACCAGATGATATCAAAGACATGAAGATACGTGTAATGAAAAGTAATATGGCTATTGCTATGATTAACGATTTAGGTGGTGCTCCTACTCCTATTTCTTATGGAGAATTATATACAGCATTACAGCAAGGCGTGGTAAGCGGTGCCGAAAATAATATACCAAGTTACTTCACATCTAAACACTATGAGGTTTGTAAATTTCTAAGTCTTGACGAGCATACTTCTGTACCTGACGTGTTAGTTATAGGAACAGAAACATTAAAACGATTGAGCGATCAAGAAAAAAAATGGTTGAATCAAGCTGTTGAAGAATCTAAAATTGCACAACGTAAATTATGGGAACAATCTGAAAAAGAATGTTTGGAAAAAGCAATAGAAAGCGGCGTTCAAGTATTTTATCCAGATAAGAAACCATTTCAAGATGCTACTATTGAACTAGTCAACGAGTTTAAAAAAGATCCATTACTAGGTGCATTAATCCAATCGATTCAAAACAATTAATCATGAGAAAGACGATAGATTCTATTTTAGGCAAATTATGCCTTTTACTACTCACTATAATGCTATTTGCTGTGGTATGGCAAGTAATAGCTCGTTTTATATTACAGTCTCCTAGTACAATAACTGATGAAATTTCTAGCTACTCACTCATTTGGGTAGGGTTATTAGGTGCTGCATATGCCACTGGTCAACATTTACACCTAGCCATTGACCTTATACCTGAAAAACTAGTTGAAAAAAATACCAGACTTTTTGACGGCTTTGTTCACTTATGCGTTTTTTCTTTTGGATTTTTTGTTATGATTATAGGTGGCTGGAGATTATGCCAACTTAGTTTTCAATTTGAACAAAAGTCAGCTTCATTAGGTATACCGCTAGGATTTGTCTATTTAGTCGTTCCACTAGCCGGCATATTGATTTGCTATTTCAGTATCGACACATTTTTTAAAAAAGTAATCTCTTCTAAAGCTTAAATCATGAATTATATAGAAATTTTAATACTAGTATTGAGCTTTTTAGTGTTTTTATCATTGCGTGTACCTATTGCCTATGCTATAGGTCTTGCCGGTTTTATTACACTGGTTTATTCCATGCCATTTCTTCCATCGGTGACCACAATGGCGCAACGTATGGCGACATCATTAGATAGTTTTACCTTAAGTGCTATACCTTTCTTTATTCTTGCTGGTCAGATTATGAATCGTGGTGGTATCGCTGTACGACTTATCAATTTTGCCAAGGCTATCGTAGGTCCATTACCTGGTGGTCTTGCCTTTGTAAATATTATTTCTTGCATGCTTTTTGGAGCGATATCAGGTAGTGCTGTGGCTGCTGCAAGCGCCATAGGTGGATTTATGAATCCTATGATGGAAAAAGATGGATATAGTAAACCATTTAGTGCTGCCGTAAATATCACAAGTGCAACGACTGGTTTAATAATCCCACCTAGTAATGTATTAATTGTTTATTCTCTTGCTAGTGGTGGAGTTTCTATCGCTGCCTTATTTATCGCAGGATATGTTCCAGGTTTACTATTAGGTCTAGCTTTAATGATTGTTGCAGCTATTTATTCTATCATCAAAAAATATCCAACTGATAAGCTGGTAAGTGTAAAAGTGTTTATAAAAAGATTTTTTGATGCGCTACCTAGTTTAATGCTACTTGTTGTAGTCATAGGTGGTATTGTAGGTGGAATATTTACCGCGACTGAAGCTAGTGGAGTTGCTGTAATATATACGCTTGTACTAGGTTTTGTTTATAAAGAGATCAAGTTAAAGGACTTATCACCTATTCTACTAGAAACCATTAAAACTAGCTCAATTGTACTATTATTAATTGCTACTTCTATAGCCATGAGTTGGGTAATGTCCTATGAAAACATTCCACAAGAAATAAGTGATGCACTTTTAGGAATTAGTGATAATCCTATCATCATCTTAATATTAATCAATCTTATTTTATTATTTGTAGGGATTTTTATGGACATGACGCCTGCGGTACTCATCTTCACTCCTATTTTCTTACCTATCGTAACAGCAATGGGAATGGATCCTATCCACTTTGGAGTTATTATGATTATGAACCTGTGTATAGGACTATGTACGCCACCTGTAGGATCTGTCCTCTTTGTAGGTTGTAGTGTTGCAGATCTCAAAATACAGAAAGTCATACGTCCTATGCTACCATTATTTGTAGCGATGATTGCTGTTCTAGTTATGGTTACTTATTTTGAAGATATTACCTTATGGTTACCTAGAGCATTTGATTTAATGGACTAGTCGACTATTTCAATATTCAATAAAAAAACCTGCTATCAATTGATAACAGGTTTTTTTTTGTGATGTTACGCTTTCGCGAAAGCGTACTAATTATCAAACTCAAAATAATTCACGGCATTGTGATAGCATATATCACTTACAATTTTCCCTAGCCACTGCTCATCTGCGGGAAGTTCTCCATGGACAACATCATTACCTAATAGATTGCACAGGATGCGACGAAAATACTCATGACGTGGAAAGCTTAAAAAGCTGCGTGAGTCGGTCAACATACCTACAAAAGTGCTTAAAACACCGAGACTAGAAAGTGTGTTGAGTTGTTTTTCCATGCCATCTTTTTGATCTAAAAACCACCATGCTGCACCATATTGCACCTTACCTCGTATCGTACCATCATTAAAATTACCGACCATGGTTGCAATCATTTCATTGTCTGCAGGATTGAGATTGTAGATTATGGTTTTTGCCAGTTGATCAGTACTGTCCAGTTCGTTCAAATAACCACTTATAGACACCGCATGAGAAAAATCACCTATAGAGTCAAAACCAGTGTCAGGACCTAATTGCGATAACAATCTTTTATTATTGTTTCTAATTGCGCCTACATGAAATTGTTGCGTCCATTTACGTTTGTGATACATTTTACTCAACTCCAGCATCACCTTACCTGCAAAGTATTGTACTTGTGCAACTGATAATTGCTTGCCGTTTCTAACTTCTTGAAACAACGTATCAAGATTAAAATCTGCAGTTGTGCTGTGGTAAATTTGTTCCAGACCATAATCTGCAAGACGGCAACCATTTTGGTGGAAATAGTCTACGCGGTTTTCTAGTGCGACTAATAGTGCATCATAATCATTAATATTGTTACCAGTTACTTCTTCTAATTTACTTAGATAAGCATTATAACTGACAGCATCTCCTACCCCAAAAGCCTTATCTGGTCTAAATGTAGGCAGGACTTTAGGTGATAATGTTTGAGATTTAATACTGTTGTGATATTCTAGACTATCGATAGGGTCATCAGTAGTGCACAATAACTCTACATTTTGCTGCTGTAATAAGCCTATTGTACTATGAGATGACTGTTGTAGTAATTCATTTGTTTTTTGATAAACGGCTGCGGCGTTACTTTCGGTTAATAAATCTGCAATTCCAAAATAACGTTGCAATTCTAAATGTGACCAGTGGCACAAAGGATTTCTAACCGTATAAGGAACTGCACTAGCCCATTTATGAAACTTTTCTTCATCTTTAGCGTTTCCAGTAATGTACTTTTCATTAATCCCTAGTGCTCGCATAGCACGCCATTTATAATGGTCGCCAGCCAGCCATACTTGGGTACAGTTCTCATATTGCCGATTAGTGGCAATATCTTTAGGAGACAAATGATTATGATAATCTATAATAGGTAATTCTTTTGCATAGTTGTGATAGAGACGTTTTGCAAAATCACTTTGCAATAAAAAATCATCATGAATAAAGGCGCTCATATATGTAAATTATAGAAACAAATATGCTTTTTATAAACAGCAATTCCAACCTGTAAGAGGTTGGAATTGTGTGTAAAGATTCTTTTACAGTACGATAATCGTGTATTAATGGGATACTTCTATACTGTACAATTTTACCTTTGAATATCCAGCTGGATCTGTCGTTTGTATATAGTTACCTGCTTTAAAATAGTTT